>CALBKP010000101.1 GCA_937895825.1 uncultured Alistipes sp.
CCCCCGATGAAGCCGAGCCATAGCGTCGAGATGAGCATCAACTGTATGTAGACATTCTCCAAGTCGCCAAAGAGTAGCACGGGGACAAGAACAGCAAGTATGATGATAATGCCACCCATCGTCGGCGTGCCCTTCTTCTGCAACTGACCTTCGAGGCCGAGATCGCGGATATCCTCGCCTATCTGCTTGCGCTTGAGGAAGCGTATGATGCGTTTACCAAAGACAATGGCTATGAGCAACGATACGATGATGGCTGCAGCCGAACGGAACGAGATATATTCACCGATACGCATACCTGGGAGATCGGTGTGCTCGTTGAGGTATTCAAATAATCTGTATAACATTGTAAATCAGCTTGTTTATGTTTGGGTAATAGTTGCTATTTGTTGTGTGTCGTTGAAAATGCCGTGGCAATCTCTTCGCGGTCGTCGAAGTGGTGCTTCTCGATGCCGATGATCTGATAATCCTCGTGACCCTTGCCTGCAATGAGGATTATGTCGCCTGGATGGGCGAGTGCCGAGGCGGTGCGTATAGCCTCGCGTCGGTCGGTGATACGTAGGTAGTTACGCGCATCACCTATACCCTGGAGCATGTCGTCGAGGATAGCCTCGGGACTCTCAGTGCGCGGGTTGTCGGAGGTGAATATCGCCATTGTGGCGTGCTTCACGGCGATACCCGCCATCTCGGGGCGTTTCGTGCGGTCGCGGTCGCCACCACAGCCTACAACTACGAAGAGCTGTTGCGTATCCTTGCGTACCTCCTCAATGGTCTCGATGACATTCTCCAGCGCATCGGGCGTATGGGCATAGTCTACCACGGCCATAGTTCCGTCAGTTGCCGTTATTGTCTCGAAGCGGCCACTTACGGGGGTAAGGTTCGAAAGTGTGGTGAGTGCCTCGAGCTTGTCGATGCCAAGCAGCGTGGCTGCGGCATAGACCGTCGTTAGGTTATAAGCATTGAAACGACCTGTAAACTTCACCCACACCTCCTGGCCGTCGATGCTGAGGAGCATGCCGTCGGTTTGCATCTCGATAATCCTTGTGCGGTAGTCGGCCATTGAGCGTAGCGATAGGCGGCGTACACTGGCGCGGCAATTCTGCACCATGACCTCGCCATTGCGGTCGTCGATGTTTACAACAGCCCATGCATCCTTCACAAGAGCGTCGAAGAACGACTTCTTGGCGCGGATATACTCCTTGTACGTGCCGTGGTAGTCGAGGTGGTCGTGCGTGAGGTTTGTAAAGATAGCACCAGTGAAGCGTAGCCCGTCAATACGGTGCTGTGCTGCGGCGTGAGACGACACCTCCATAAAGCAGTAGTCGCACCCCTCGTCAACCATCTCGCGCATCATGGCGTTGAGGCGTATGGCATCGGGTGTTGTGTGTGTCGAGTGTATGCTACGCTTACCCACGCGGTAGACAACCGTCGAGATAAGGCCAGCGTTGTAGCCCATGGCCATAAACATATCGTAGAGTAGCGTTGCTGTCGTGGTCTTACCGTTGGTGCCAGTCACGCCAACGAGCTTCAGTTCCTCGGAGGGGTAGTCGTAGTAGGCAGCTGCCATAGCTGCCATGGCAACGTTGCTATCCTCAACCACAACGTACGAGATCCCCTCGTGGCAAATCTCGGGCATGTGCTCGCAGATGATGGCCGTAGCACCTCGCTCGATGGCAGCATCAATATAGTTGTGGCCATCGCTCGCTGTGCCCGTCACGGCAAAGAAGCAGTTGCCCGCCTCAATGCGGCGCGAGTCGTACTCGAGAGCTGTGATTTCTGGGTTGTTGGGGTTATTTATCTCTAAGGCTCGAACATTGTCGAGTAGATCATTTAGTCGTTTCATATTCAATCGTCTTCTGCACAATTTTCTCCTCGGTTATCTACCCAAGGTGAGTTCTATATTCATCGTCTTTGCCGTTATCTTCGTGCCGGCAAGTATGCTTTGCGTCTTTACGCGGCCTGAGCCCGTGTGCGTCACCCGCATTCCGGCACTCTCCAAGAGGTATAGTGCGTCGGTGAGTCCCATACCACGTACGTCGGGAACGAGACCCTCGGTGATGTTTACAGCCGTCAGGGTGCTATGTCCTGTGTCGTCTATGGCGGCACGGCTCCACTTGCCACCCTCGCTCTTATTTGTAGTCTTGGGTGTAAGAGCGCGGCTAACCTCCGTGACATACTTCGTATCTCCAGCCTTGACGGTTGTTGGCGAGTAGGGTGTCTCGGGGCTCTCTATTGTTGCATGCAACGAGGGGTCGTTATCGTAGATATACTCCATGATATCCGCCGCAACGGGGCCTGCAAGGTCAATACCGTAGTATGTTGGGTGTGTCGAGGTCTTCTGCTTACATACGGCAACCATAATCGTATATTTGGGTCGTTCCTGCGGCATGGTACATATTATCGAGCCGTAGTAGTAGTTGTCGTCGCTGGGGGTAAGACCATTTCGCATGTGGTAGTGGTCAACGGTGCTCTGCGACACGAACGTAGACCACACTTGAGCCGTGCCGGTCTTACATCCAAACGGAATCTCCAGATCGCGGAACTTACTGCCCGTTCTGAGTGATGCGGCAGCAAGACATGTGTCGAGCTGCGCGAGTGTCTTGTTCGAGCACATCTTGTTGATGAGCGTAACGACAGGCATACGTCTTATCACTTCGCCATCGCGCTCAATACACTCAACAAGGCGCGGAGCTACCATCTTACCATCGTTGGCAACGCCATTGTAGAAGGCGAGCATGTGTATCGGTGGTACCTCCAATTCGTAGCCGTAGGCCAAACGAGGCAGGCGCGACTGTGTGCTACCATCGGTATTCCACGCAGGCGTGCCAGCAAGCTTCATCGCTCCCTTAGGCTCGCCATACTTGGAAAGGCCTACGTCGCCCGTGAAGCCGAGCTTAGCAAGGAAGTTGGTGTACTCCTCGGGTTTATCCTTGAAGCCCTCGTAGACGGCCTTGGCGAAGTAGACGTTCGAGGAGTGTGCAAAGGCATCCTTGAGCGTTACGTTGCCGTCGTCGTTACCCTCCGAGGCATCGTGTGAGTCCTCCACGCGGGCAGCACCGATACGTACAGGATGGCGCGGACGTGAGTGCTCGGTGTTTACCTCCGTATCGAGCGTGTAGCCGCCAATCTCAAGTAGAGCCATAGCCGTAGCGAGCTTCATCGTGGAGCCTGGACACATCTTCGTATTCACTGCGTGGTTGTTGGCACGCTCGCTGTATGTCGTGCCTCGCTCTGCAGCCGTGCCGAGGCTCACCATGCATAGCATATTGCCCGTAGCAACCTCCATGACCATAGCCACGCCAAACGATGCATGCTGGCGACGTAGCATCGTGTCGAGACGCTCGTGTGCCAGGCGTTGCAGGCCTGCATCTATAGTGGTGATTACATTACAGCCGTTCTCCACGGGGCGGTTTTTCGGATCGCGTACGCTTGTCCAGAAGCCGTGGGCTATACGCTGCTCCTTGACCCTGCCATCCTTGCCGTTAAGCTCGTTATGGTAGACAAGTTCGATGCCCGTACCAGCGACCTTTTTATTGTTGACAACGAGGGTGTCGTGGCGGCCGATAACCTGGCGGGCAAGGTCACCCGATGGGTATAGTCGCTTCTCCTCGGGGATGGCATTAAATACATAGCCCATATTACCGTCAAAGATGGGGAAGGTGCGTTGCATCATGTTCCACTCGTCAACCGTCACGATGCGTGGCATGACTCTATAGCCACGGTCGCGTGCCTCATTGTGCTTGTTGATAAGGCGGCGACGGTACTCCTCGGCCGAGATATAGTCGTAGCCGTGGAGTGCAGCATCCTCCTTACTGAAATGGCGGGCGAGGAGTCGTGAGAGCGAGTCGACGTTTGTGATATATGCCATGCTGTCGGCTTCGCGCATACCCTCAGAGCGGAAGTCAAGGACTACGTCGTAACGCAGGCTCGATATTGCCAAGGGCTCACCGTCGCGCGAGAGGATTGCGCCGTGGTGTGCCTCGATATTTCTGGTGCGGTAGATACCATCCTCCATAACTCCGGAGTTATGTTTCACGGCGGGGCTAAACCACGTGACCCATACAAGGCGTACGACAACGACGATGCCAATGATGAAGAATGTGGCATAGAGTGACTTGATGCGCGCGATGATGTCGCGCTTGGTGCCACCCTTGCTTTTCTGTCGTGCCTTACGCGCAGCAACCGTGTCGTTGCTTGAGTGTCGGTCACGTCGTTGAGATCTATCTGATGAGTTATTAGTCATAGCTATTTTTCAATCAATCGGCTCTCTTTCGAAAGTTCAACAAGTTCAATACCGTGTTCCTTAAGGCGTTCGAGTACCGCGCTGCGTGATGCCAGGCCATAACGCTCCTCCTCCTTGAGTACCGAGCGCTCATGGAGCACCGCTGCATACTTCTCTCTAATGCGGAACTCTCGGTCGGCATTGAGCGACATAAATGTCAGCACAATGCTTATGAAGCACATTACGGCGATGGCAATGAAGTAGCGATAGTAGGGTAGTGTGCCATCCGTAAGGATTGCTCCCGTGGTAAATATCATCCAGGGCTTATCCTTAGGCTTCGCATGCTGTTCTGCCTCGGTCTCCACCTCCGTCTGATGATTGTCGTTATCATCGGGATACGCTTCGTTGGTGTCATCTTCTTGTTCTTCGAGGATAATCACCTCACGGCGGATGCGGTTCTGGTCGGCCTCGCTGTAAGGTTCGCGCTCATCGTGAAAGTTGTTGCGGTATTGTGTCATTGGTTTTGCATTAGTTAGTCGGTTAGCCTCTCTGCCACGCGGAGCTTTGCACTACGCGAGCGTGGGTTCTCTTCGAGCTCTTCGGCGGAGGGAACTATCGCCTTGCGCGTTATGAGTTTGAAGGGTGTTGTCACACGGCCGAAAAAGTCCTTCTCGATGCGCCCCTCGCAATTGCCGCTACGCATAAAATTCTTAACGATGCGATCCTCCAACGAGTGGTACGACATGACCACCAACCTGCCGCCAGGCTTAAGTAGTTTTAGGCTCTGCTCCAACGCCATCTTCAGCGCCTCCATCTCGCCGTTAAGCTCGATGCGTAGTGCCTGGAAGAGCTTCGTTAGGAACTTTGCCTCATCCTTTGGTGGGGTGCAGGGCTTTACTGCCTCGACCAACTCGGCAGTGGTTTCTATCGGCTTTTGGCCACGGGCACGCTCGATGCAGTTGGCTATCTTCCACGTGGTGTCGAGTTCGCCATATTCGGCAAACAGACGCGTTAAGGCATCATTTGTGTATGTGTTCACTATGTCGGCGGCGGTGCGGCCAGCGCGTGTGTTCATTCGCATATCGAGCGGAGCATCACCGCGGAACGAGAAGCCACGATGCTTAGTGTCGAAGTGGTGCGACGATACGCCCAAGTCGGCAAGGATGCCATCGACCTGCTCAACGCCACGAAGACGCAGTGCTCCGCGCACAAAGCGGAAGTTCGATGCTACGAAGGTGTGTCGTACGTCATCGGGGGCATTGGCCTCAGCGTCGGGGTCTTGGTCGAGGGAGTAGAGGTGTCCCTCCGCGCCGAGGTGTTTGAGTATCTCGCGCGTGTGACCGCCGCCACCCATGGTGAGGTCTACGTAGATGCCATTGGGCTTGATATCGAGCGAATCCATACACTCGTTGAGCATCACTGGTATATGATAGGTTTCCGTTACCATTTTTAGTAGATTTTTACTAAAGTAAAAAATAACGCGGCTAAGTTACGAAAATTTCGGTAAACGACATAAAATATGGCTGGCTATTTATGCGCGGTTGTAGCGTTTTTTCTGTGGAGGTTTTGTCGAGCAAAATGGAACTATCGGACACAAGTGTGAGGGGAAACTACCTAAAAAGAATATATTATTAAAGCATAATGAATGATGGATGGCGCTAAAAATAGTTTAACTAAGGAGCTTAAATTTGCTAAATGTCTTGGCCTTGCATCGCACTGCAACGCCTCGATATATAGCTTCTATGGTGGCGAACTTCCTAACCTTATGCGCGAGGTTGGACGGCTACGTAAGCAATCGTTCGAGGGGGTTGGTGTGAGTATGCCAGATAGCGAGGCGATAGATGAATCAGACCTTGATGGAACGTATCATCAGCTAATAGCCTGGGATAATGATGCGGGTGCAATTATCGGTGGTTATCGCTACGCCATTGGGCGTGAGGTGGAGGCTGAAAGGCTCTCCTTGGGGCGATATTTTAGCCTCTCTAATCGCTTCGTATCGGAGTACATGCCACGTGGTATAGAACTTGGTCGCTCGTTCATCCAGTCACGGTATCAATGTGGATGTAACGCTAAGACAATCTTTGCATTAGATGCTATATGGCAGGGGCTTGCATGCGTTGTCAATAGAGAGCAAGTGGACTACCTTTTTGGGCGTGTCACGTTCTACCCATCGCTGGGTATTCGTGCGCGTAATCTTGTCATTGGGTTTATGCGTTATGTTTTTCCAGGGCGTGAACCATTAATGGCTGCTCGTCAGCCGATGATGTGTGGCCTTAGCCGTCGACGTTCGCGCCACTACTTTGTTGGCGGTACGCCTAAGGAGAACTACAAGATATTGATTTCGCAGATGCGCGCGATGCGTCGTAGCGTACCACCGATTATCTCATCGTATATGCGACTCTCGCCCTCGATGCAGACATTCGATATGTATCGCAATGACGATTTAGGTGGCGTTGCAGAGTGTGGCATAATGCTTACTATCGCCGATTTGTATGACGATATCAAAAGAAGATATTTTTCTTGTTAGAGGGTTGCTATTGCTCTCTTACAAGAACTATGTAGTCGCCGCCTGAGAGCGATACATTGTAGGTAGAGCCAAGTGTAACATCTGCGCCTGTCATCAGGTTTGTCCATGTGCCTGGGACGGGTATGCTTATGTCGAACGAAACGGAGCTATTCGAGAAGTTGCACACTACGATTACTCCACCCTCGGCTGTATTATATATAAGGTGTTTGCCTCCGAAGTCGCCATCGCCCACGTAGTAGGTGTAGCTCACTCCCTCGTGGCTATACATCGCCTCGTGGTCGGTGCGCCAGCTTATAGCCTTAGATATGGCATCGTACAAAGCCTTGCGATTGGTATTGTTGATGTAATCCCACTTTACGGGCTTTTTACCTGTGCGGCCGTTGTACTCGATAGAGTAGTCGTAGCCGAGCTCGCCAAACTGCCACATCATCTTGGGGTAGGGGGCGAGGAAGTGCAGACAATAGGCTCCCTGAAGTTGCTTCGTAAGACGCGTCCAGTCGCTCTTAAGCCAGCTCTGGCCGTAGGTTACGGCCTTATATGCGGCGCGTTCCTCGTCGTGGCTCTCAAAATAGCTCACACGACCCGAGGCTATGTCACCCGCGAAGTTACTGTTTGAGTTATAGCCCATTGTAGTCTGATAGTAGGGCTCGCACTGGTTGTTCCAGAGCATGATGTCGCGGTAGGCAGCAAGCTCGTTCTCCTCCCAGGGATCGGCAAAGTGCTCAAGGATGATATAGGCATCGTCCGAGATTGAGCGTATGGCATCGGCGTAGTCCTTGATGATGGCGATACGTGAGCTGTCGTAGGCGCTCCATGCTCCAGCGTTGCTCTCGCTCGTGCCCGAGTTTTTCTGTGTGAGACCCTTAGATAGGTCGAAACGGAAACCGTCGACCTTGTACTCCTCCAACCAGAACTTAAGCATACGTTTGAAGTAGTTGCGCGTCTCAGTGTACTCGTGGTTGAAATCGTGGTAGACGTTGTAGGGGTGGCGTGCCACGCGGTTGAAGAAGGGGTTAGCATCTGTCGTGCAATTGCTCGACGAGTCCCACCACATCTTGGCGTAGGGGAAGAGTCCCGTGGCGTGGTTGATGACAATGTCGAGAATTACGGCGATGCCGCGCTTGTGGCACTCGTCGATGAATCTCTTATATGCCTCCTCCGTACCATAGGCCTTGTCGGTAGCGAAGTAGAAGCAGGGGTTATAGCCCCACGAGTCGTTCTGATCGAACTCATTAATAGGCATGAGCTCTATGGCGTTGATGCCCAATGCCTCGAGGTAGTCGAGCTTGGCCATGGCGGCCTTCACCGAGCCTTCGGCTGTGAAGTCGCGTAGGTGTAGCTCGTATATTGCTAATGCGTTCTTTGTTGGACGGTCGAAGTTTGTTACGCTCCAGTTGTATGGCTCTGGCATAAGTTCGAAGACAGACACAACGTCTGAGGCGTTCGAGGGGTAGCTCTTAAGGTTGGGATAGGTCGTCGTGCTGATATATTTATCGTTCCATGGATCGAGAATCTTCTCGGCATAGGGGTCGCTTACGCGTGTGGTGCCATCGACGAGGAATTGGTAGCCGTATTCCTTGCCTATGGTGAGGCCTTCGACCGTGAGCCAGAAGTAGTTGCCGTCCTTGTGCATAAGTGATGCGTCGTTGGCCACGTAGCCGTTGAAATCGGCCAGAAGGTGTACCTTGCTCTTGCCTGGGGCATAGAGGGTGAATGTAGCCGTCGTGCCCGTAACCGAGACACCATACTCAGCACCTATGGGTCGGCGGTTAAGGCTGTTGTGTACGTATATGAGTATATCTTCGCCCTTGTCCTTAAGCTCAACGTTGCCATCTTCGGAGCGGAATACGAATACCAGATACTCGATACTCTCACCTGTGGACACACCGTAGAAGGCGCGAGGTCCACCCTTGATCGTGAGCTGCCACTTGTTGTCGCCGATGTTTGTGAGCTTGCACGCCTCGGTGTTCTCTGTCCAGTCGGCCTTAACATATCGCCAGTCGCCTACCGATGTACTCTTATCCGTGAGCACGCCAGTGTGGGCATAGATATCGCCTGTAAAGCCATCCATCACTGTTGCCGTGGTGTTTAGCGTGATAATGATATCCTCGGTGCTATTTTCGTCGAAGTTTAGTGGCGAGGTGGAGATTAGCTGTGTCTGCTCGATACCGCGCTTGACAATGGGGATAAGGATGTCTGCACCATTCTCCTTAATCTCTTTGCTGCCATCCTCGGAGCGGAATACGAAGGCTATATGTGTTATCTCTTCGTCGCTACCTACGCCATAGAACGTGCGTACGCCACCACGTATGGTAAACTGCCAGATGTCGTCGCCGAGGTTAACGAGTCTGCACGCCTCGGTATTCTCTGTCCAGCCCGCCTTGACATAGCGCCAGTTGCTTGTCGAGGAGCTCTTCTCGGTGATAAGGCCCGTGTGGGCGTATATGTCGTCAGTGTAACCCTCCATTGCCGTACCCTTGGCGTTGACCAAGATTATAATCTCGCCTGTGGTGTCGTCGTAGATGGTCGCGGGGTAGGTGACAATAAGGGGCATAGTGTCGCTGTCGATGTCGTCGGATGGGATCTCGATGACCTTCATCGGCTGTATGTGGTTGCGCTCGATGGCTACGCTCTTAGATGTAGACTTGGCTATTGTTGTGCCATCGGTAAAGAGTACCTCTACGTTGAAGCCTTTGCTAAATGTTTGAGGAGCAACGACAAAGTAAAATGCTGTGGGACTCGATGCGACGAGTTGAACGCCATTGCCACAGTCAATCGTCGTACTGCGCGATGCTACATCGTCGTCACCCGCGGTGAGTTCTAACCCAAGGCTTGCACAACTCAGCACCGCCGAGCCTGAGAGCTGCTCGTCGTTGTTGCCACTGAGTGTTAAGCTCTTAACACACTTTGTGCCCATGAGTTCTATGCGAATCCAGCCATAGGCGTTGCGGAAGTTGAGGTTGTCATTATCACTCACCGCCACCATGAGGTTATCTCCCAGGCCGTACGAGCCCTCGAGATGGTGTTGTGTGGCGGGGATATTGATATTTACGCTCTTAGTCGCAGGCTTGAGTTTGTAACTTGCCACGTAGGGGTATATGGCGATGATATTGTTGATTGGGACACCGCTATTTGATGTGTTGCGCACTAATGTACCGCTCTTTTCGCCCGTAGCTCCTGTGTAGGTGAAGAGGTTGTTGGCCGTTGACTTATAGAATACTGACACCTTATCGCCCGAAGTCCAGACGGTTTGCAGCTCGTCGTTAAGCTCGATACGTGTATCGTCGTTATCGAGCGATGCTACAACATGGTGAGGGATGCCATTCTCAAAGCCTGTACCTCGGAGTTCATCGACGTCGGCATTGGTACAGGCAATAAATAGCATACACATTGTCAAATAAAAACTCAACTTCCTCATATCGTTACTCTTCAATAAAATCAGTAATGGTTGATGTTGGCTTGCGAGGTTTTGAAAAGGTGGGGGCGCGAGCCTCTTCGCGCAGCCATGCGCGCGAATGTCTTGCAAAGGTACAAATAATTTTGCTATCGACAATCGTAATTGAGAGGTGTGTGTGATAAAAAAGATAAGACCGCCCAAGAGAATCTTGGACGGCCTTGTCTTTTACAAGGTTGTTGGCTCAGATTATCGGGATAGTTACCCCCCCCCTCGTGTTGCCAGCTCTTTGCGTCGGTAGCTGAGGGCTACTCCTCAGTCTTCTTAATACGACGCTCCTTGATACGAGCCTTCTTACCTGTAAGGTCACGCAAGTAGTAGATACGTGCACGACGTACTACACCATACTTGTTCACCTCGATCTTGTCGATGTGGGGTGAGTAAAGAGGGAAGATACGCTCAACACCTACACCATTCGAGATCTTACGGATTGTAAACATCTTCGTACGGCCAGAACCCTTGATCTGGATTACTACACCACGGAAGCTCTGCAAACGCTCCTTGTTACCCTCGACGATACGGTAGGTTACGGTGATAGTATCACCAGCACCAAACTTGGGCACGTCGTTCTCGCCCTTCTCCCACATCTGCTCGTTTACGAGTCTGATCAATGCATCTTTGTTCATTGTTGCAACAAATTTAAATGTTTAACGCTCAACATTATCGCTGTGCTTGTGCTACCATATTGTCACCTTCGACAATAATCCTTCGAGCATCTGGAGCTACCCTCTTAGCATAGCTTTACGACCACCGCCAGAGCCTTCACCCCCCCTCGAAATTGCACCTACACCCTATATAAGAGGTTGATACGGGCTGCAAAGGTATGAAAATAAATTTATTTGAGCAAAGAATTTGAAAAATAATTGGTTGTGTGAGGATGTAGAAACTATGCAAGATTACATTGTAATGTATAAGAGTTGTTTGTTGTCATTAGTTGACATACTCTTTGTAAAGCTCAACAAACTCCGAGGCATCGGATGTCTGCTCGCGGCTAAATGTCACGGGCTCTGATATATACATCTCACCTACATATCCTGCGCTATCTTCGGCCAAGCCGCATATTACGTACTCGTTGTCGTAGGTACATAGCGCCCAGTCGGGTGACGAGGTGTAGGAGTAGTCGAGCAGGCTCTCGCGTATGGCCTCCAGGCCGTACTCCTCGACAACGCTACGTGCGAAGATGTCGAAGTGAAGTGTGGGCGATGGCTCTGCTGTGAATACCTCCACCGAGAGGAAGTAGTCGGCATATTGCAGGTAGCTTGAGTAGTATGGCTCAAGGGCTATGACCTCCGCAAGGTCGTATGCCGTGCATCGCACCTCGGTAATGGTATTGTCACCTACGTCATCCTTGGCCGTGGCAAACTCATAGAGGAAGAGGTTGGTGGTGGGGGCACCAGCATAGAAGCCGTAGACTGCCAAGATGAACTTGGTGTTGGGCGGCAGCTGGTCGAGGTGCTCCTCGTAGTAACCCGACATCTCGAGTGGTGCGTAGTGGTCGACGATGTAGTCGAGCTGCTCATCCTTGCTACCCGCGGGTAGGTTCGAGGCATACATCACAACGGCGGTGTAGGGGTCGTCGTTCGAGGGGGTGATAGCGATGTCCACTGAACGTGGGCGAATGTTGGTTATCGCCACGTCGAAGGTTATGTCCGAACGCTCCACGC
>CALBKP010000102.1 GCA_937895825.1 uncultured Alistipes sp.
AAAACAGGCGTAAAAAGGCTTAGCAACGATTAACAACGATGCTTGCACAAACAAAAATAGCACCCGTAAAGAGTGCTATATTAATCATTTATGATTGATTTAACTATTTGACAATCAACTATTTATTTTCCGATGCAGAAATGAGAGAAGATGGTGTGGAGGATGTCGTCGGAGGTTATTTCACCGGTGATTTCGCCCAAGTGGTGAAGGATGCGGCGGATATCTTCGCTTATAAGGTCGCCGCTGAGGTTGCTATCAACAGCCTGAAGGGCATCGCTAAGGGCCTCATGAGCGCTCTTTAATGCCGCGTAGTGGCGCATATTTGTGACAACGACACTCCCCGAATCAAGACCTCGGGTATCCACAATAGAGCGTAGGCGCTCGCGTAGCATCGTTATGCCCGTGCCTTGTTGTGCAGAGATGGGGATAACGTCGCTGTCGTACCTATCCTTTGCGCACCTGTCTATCTTATTCACCACGCGCACGTAGTGTTGCTCAGGACCAAGTTCTACATCTTCAAACGTGGGCTCTTCTGCTGTCGTCAGGTGAAGGATGATTGAGGCGTTGGACATTGTACGATGTGTGCGCTCAATGCCCATCTGCTCGAGCCTATCTGTCGTCTGGTGTATGCCCGCAGTGTCGATGAAGCGGTAGCGTATGCCGTCAATGATTGTCGTAGCCTCTATCGTATCGCGCGTAGTGCCAGCGATGTCGGAGACCATGGCTCTGTCATCTTCGACGAGGACATTGAGTAGCGTGCTCTTGCCGACATTTGGGCGGCCTATGATTGCCACGGTGACACCATTCTTCAGCACATTGCCTATGGCGAAGGATGAACATAGTCTGTTTATTTGGTTGTCTAACTCCACAAGTAGTGAACGCAACATTTTGCGGTCGGCAAATTCCACATCCTCCTCCGAGAAGTCGAGCTCGAGTTCGAGGAGTGAGCATAGTCGTAGAAGCTCACTGCGCAGCGCACCAAGTTTTGCGGAGTAGTCGCCGCGCATCTGTGTGGAGGCCACCATGTGCGACCATCGCGAGTCCGAGGCTATGATGTCGGCAACAGCCTCTGCGCGACTGAGATCCATCTTGCCAGAGAGAAAGGCGCGTCGCGTAAACTCGCCCGGCGTTGCCATCACGGCACCATTGTCAATAGCTAAGCGCAGCACCTCGGAAGTGATATACTCAGAGCCGTGGAGCGTAATCTCCACCGTATCGTCGCCAGTATAAGAGTGAGGGGCGCGAAAGAGCGCAACCACCACGTCGTCTATAGTCTGCTCATTGCTATCGACAATCCGTCCATAGTGTAGCGTATAGCCCTCGGCATCACTGAGCTTACGACGGCCACGATACATCCTATCGGCAATCTCAATCGCCTGCATACCACTTAGACGCACAACCATAACCGCCCCACCCGAAGCGGTTGCGGGAGCGACAATTGTAGTCGATGTATCGAGCATCTCGCCTATCATACACAATCTCTATTGTGGGCTCACGCGTAGGCGCTGACCTATGCGCAGTGCGTTCGCATTCTTGATATTATTCCACGACATCAGCTGCTTCACCGTGCGGCCATACTTGCGAGCAATAGCGCCGAGCGTATCGCCCTTTTTTACGGTATGATATGTTGCAGGCGGTGCCTCGTTGCGTTTCTTCTCTATGTTGGCGTGGATGGTGTACTCCTTAAGATAGATGCTATCCTTCGCATGGATCGAGTCCTCATGGATAAGGTATTCCGACACACGCTCCGCGGGAAGTGTAAGAGGATAGCTCTTTGTCGTTGCTGGTATGATAGATAGCAGATACTCAGGATTTAGCATCTGCAACACCTCAAGGCTAATATCAATAGTAGATGACACCTGCTCAAGGTGTAGCGGACGATTAATCATAATAGTATCCGTAGCCAGTGGCATAGGTGGCGTGGGATACTCCACGCCGTGTGCCTTATGGTATGCAAAGGCGTATGTTGCGCCCATATATAGTGGTACATAGTTACGTGTCTCACGTGGCAGGCCGTTATATACATCCCAAAACGAGCCGCCATAGCTGCGTGGATTGCCACCCGAGCGAACGATTGCCTTATTCACATTTCCTGGGCCACAATTATACGAGGCGATGGCCAGTGTCCAATCGCCATAGAGGTTATACATACTCTTAAGGTATCGGCACGCTGCGCGCGTAGCAAGACGAGGATTACATCGCTCATCGACGAGTGAGTTAATCTCCAAGCCATACTCCTTACCCGTACTGGGCATAAACTGCCATATACCCTTAGCGCCACGATTAGACTCGGCCAGTGGGTTGAGTCCAGACTCTACGACAGCCAAGGTGCGAAGCTCCACAGGGATACCCGCACGAATAAGCTCCTCTTCAATCATCGGGAAGTAATAGTATGCATAGCTCATCTTCGTTGCGTAGGCTGGCGCGGTGAATCGTTCAATAGCACGTCGCACCTCGTAGTTATACTCGAGTGGCACGGGAGACATCAGTGCTTCAAGACGAGCAACATACATCGAGTCGAGATTATCGCCAGCAAGCGTAGTATCAATACGTTCGCTTGCGGCAAGGAAGTCGTTGAAGTATCGTTCGTATGCCTCTACGGTACTTGTCGCACGCCACAATGCCACAGCCGAATCGATCTGCTGTGGAGTATTATAGCGAGGCTCTATCGGTGTATCGGCAACAGGTTTTGCAGCTATCTCTATGTTGATGCTATCTTTTGCAACAGAGTCCTTAGCCGTCTGAATCTCCGCAGGAGCGGTGTATTGCTTTTTGCTACGGCGACGCGGACGTTGTGCCTCATATATAGCATCAGCCGGCATCGCTATCATTAGCAGTGTTAGTGATAGTAGTAGATTCTTAATTGCAGAATACTTCATCGTATGTCTTAGAATTTAAGGCTCATGTTCACGCCATAGACGGGCTGTGATCCTACGGGCGAATAGTCGAAATAGGGTTCGAGGTTCATCGACAAATCATCCGATATGTCGTAATCCTGAAGATGAGCATCAACATGTGCATCAAGGATATTTAGCAGGTAGACACCCGCCGTGAGGATGATACATAGGTCACGGTTACGGCGATAGCTATCCTTAAGGTTCTTAAGGAATGTTGCTGAGTACGCACCCTGAAACTCGTCGGCAGCGCCATTTGGGTATTTATCGGGATTATTATCATAATCTACACGCAGCTGGTAAGCCGTCTTAAAACGTTTATAACCTCGGTTGTTCCAGTCGATGGTATAAATCGTAGAGGCCATACCGCCAATGACAATCGGCACACGCCAATAGCTCTTGTTATACACCTGTCCAGCACCAGGGAAGATGGTTGAAAGCGTCGTTGCCTTCTTTACGTGCGACACATCGTTAGTAGAGTAGTTAACAGCCGCATCGCCTATGAAGTATAGATACGATGCAATCGCCACGCCAGCATATATCTGTCGCATGGTGTTATGGCGAATCATCTTAGTCTGTATCTCATCAAGTTCTGGCGTACGCATATAGCCATTATCGACAAGATATTGGTCATACTCTGCCTTAAGTGGTTTATACTGTTTGTTCTCGTGTACAAACATTGCCACCGAAGCACCGACAACGGGATATAATACGCCGAGCTTCCAATATTGCTTATTGTATATCTGACCAAAACCCGGAAGCGGAAGTGACAACCAGCACACCTTCGATAGACCCATTGAGTCGCTGATAAATGGTGTTCGAACCTCTCCTCGTTTATTTAGACGAATACGTCGTCCATCGGGCGAGATGCTATCACCACGACTCAGTACCATAGAGTCCTTCTTAACACGCTGAGCAATGACGTTACGCATAGAGTCGCGCGACGTAGCGGGCAGTTGCTCGTAAAGGCTATTCTCCAACCCAGCGATAGAGTCAATAAAGTGGTAATAGATAGAATCACGACGCGCTGCGGCCTCAGCCTGCTTACGCAAGATGGCGGCAGAATCGATAGGAACAAGGCCACCCTGATTGATGGTGCGGACATTTCCTCTAAGTCTCTCGCGGTTATACTCCTGAGCAGAGACATCCGTGGCAGCAGCAACAAGAGCCACCACCATCACTATAACGCTTATGAATATCCGTCTGTTCATCTTAAGGTTTAACGCCTAAACGTAGCTTTTATTTTATCTTGCTAAGTTTTGTTATAAGTTTCTCAACTTCGCCATCATTCGCACACTCGATGGTGATGCGGCAATTGCCACTTTTCGTGCGCTTGATAGATATGTTGTCCGAAAGCACACGCTCAAGCTCGTCCACCAAACGAGAGTACGACTCGGGGTATTCATCCTCGTCACCACCAATTTGTGAATCGACATTAGGCTGCTCCGACATCTTCTTGGCAAGTTGCTCGGTCTGACGCACCGATAGGTTCTTCTTGATGCAGCGCTTCAAGGCCTTAAGCTGGAGGTCATGATCGAGGCCTGCAATAGCCTTAGCATGTCCCATAGATATTATGCCCTCCTTTAAAGCAAGCTGCACCTCTGAGGGGAGTGTCAACAGACGCATGTAGTTTGATACTGTTGAGCGTTTCTTGCCCACCTTCTGTGCCATAGCCTCCTGCGTAAGGCCGCACTCCTCGACAAGACGCTGCATGCCAAGAGCGATCTCTATGGCGTTGAGATCCTGGCGCTGAATATTCTCAACAAGAGCCATGGCGTGCAGATCCTCGTCGTCAACCTCACGTATATACGCTGGCAAACGCTCAAGACCAGCCATCTGCGATGCACGCCAACGACGCTCACCACTGATAATAGTATAACGACCATCCGCACGACGCTTAAGCGTAATGGGCTGAATAACACCAAGCTGTGATATAGACTCCGAGAGTTCAGCCAACGCATCCTCGTCAAACTCCGAGCGTGGCTGCAAGGGGTTAGGCTCAATGTCGGCGATGGCAACCTCGGCCATCTCGGACATGGGTGTTGACTGTTGTGTGGGGTTTGTCGTACCGAAGATAGCGTCCAAACCACGTCCTAAGCCTCGCTTTTTCTGTGCTGTCATATATTAGTTCGCTTTATTCGTTAATGTTTTCTGTTGCGCTTGAGGAACTCGCGCGCAAGATTCAGGTAGTTAACAGAGCCTGTTGCCGAAGCATCGTATAGCATAATAGGTTTACCGTGCGACGGAGCCTCGCCTAAGCGTATGTTACGCTGTATGATAGTCTCATAGGCCAACTCACCAAAGTGCTCACGCACCTCGCCAACAACCTGATTGTTTAGCTTATTACGCATGTACATCGTAAGCACAAAGCCCTCGATGGCAAGATTGGGATTAAGTCGACTCTTGACCATCTTAATCGTATTGAGCAACTTACTCAAACCCTCCAGGGCCAAATACTCACACTGAACGGGCACCAACACCGAGTCGGCAGCCGTGAGGATATTCACAGTTGTAAAGCCGAGCGAGGGCGAGCAGTCGATGAAGATATAGTCGTAGCTGTCACGAACAGAATCGACAATACCCTTGATGATATGGTGTGCATTCTCCATTGTCGATAGCTCCGTATCGGCAGCCACAAGGTTGATGGAAGAGGGTAGTACCCACAATTTCTTCACATCCTCTGAGTGTAGTATCACATCCTCCGCACGGCACTCGCTAACGATACACTCATATATGCCAGGCAGGTTGATATCGAAGCCCAAACCCGATGTGGCATTTGCCTGGGGGTCGGCATCTATAAGTAACACCTTCTTACCGAGCAGAGCCACCGAAGCAGCAAGGTTTATGGCCGTAGTAGTCTTACCCACACCGCCTTTCTGATTCGCTAATGCAACAACTTTTGCCATCAATATTTTCCTCTTATCTTATCCAAATAAATAATACGCGCAAAAATAGTAAATTTTATCGGATTTAGGCTCTTGATTCTTGAAAATTATCTATCTTTGTTTGAATTTTATTGCACTTCATTCCTATCGTAGCCAGTATTAGTTACTTGCAGAATGGGTGTAAGCTGTTATCAGAGAACTATTATGAGAGGACTTTTAAAGAATATTCTTCTATTGGCTGTCTTTACCATGATATTTGCACTCTCGCAAATCGTCGTGGGTTTTGTTGTCATTCCTCTATCTCCAGCGGGTATTGACGATTTTTGCTTTATGTGCATATACTTCTTCTCGATGATTTTGTGTTACTTGTCGATAACAATTCTCGAAAGAAGGGTCTATGGTAGAGTAGTGCCCATAGATAACTCACGCAGAGGTTGCAACCCGGTAACGATACTTGCTGGCGTTGTGCTACTCTTTGCCATATCGATACTCCTTGCGCCACTCGGCGAAATATTACCAGTGGATAGCCGAGAGTTTCCCGATGGTCCGTTCACACTCATCACCATCGTTGTGCTTGCTCCGATTTTCGAGGAGATGATATTCCGTGGGAGGTTGTATAACATCTTTCACCACAATGGCTCGCCACTTACGGCTGCAACACTCTCAGCCTTGGCCTTCGGCCTTGTTCACCTTGAACCTTATGTCATTATCGAGGCACTCGTTGTTGGCGTGGTATTTAGCTATTACTATATAGCTAAGCGCTCCATCTTCACCCCAATACTTCTGCACATGTGCAACAATGCCTTTGCATACGCTCTTTTGGTGCTATCGTACCGTGGAGAGTCGCTGCTCAACCTTTTAGGCGATGGCATGATGATAATGATAGCCTACGGTGTGAGCGCCGCCATCGTTGCGGTTTGTGCAATAATAGTATTCCGTCGTCTGATTATCGAACGCCGCAATGAGCGTAGAGTGATTGAGGAAGAGGAGGAGATTGACGAGTAACACATGTCAACATGTAAATACAACAAGAGAGTCTCGCTTATGCGGGACTCTCTATGTTTTACACAAGGTGCAGTGTGATTAGAGCAAACCCTCGACCTTAGCCTTGAGCTGATCCTTAGTAGCAGCACCAACGTGCTTGTCGACCTGCTTGCCATCCTTAAGGAAAACGATGGTAGGAACGTTGCGAACCATGAACTGAGCAGCAACCTCGTCACCCTCCTCTACGTCGCACTTGCCGATAAGAACCTTACCGTCATACTCCTCAGCGAGCTCGTCGATGATAGGAGCAACCATGCGGCAAGGACCACACCATGTAGCCCAAAAGTCGATAACTACGGGAAGACCCTGACCCAATACCTCGTTGTAATTCTCATTGTTGATTTTCAATGCCATAGCTGTAATGTTTTAAAGTTATACGTTAATAAAATAGTTAAGTTCATTATTATTTAGGAAGTCCATAAAATCTGCCGTGGGAGCAATATGATACTTCTTCGATCCGAGTTTTATCCTTACATCCTCTTGTCTATCGACAATGGTAAATTGTAGGGTAGTAGTGCCAGGATTACTCTCAACAGCATTGAGCAGCATATCCGTAAGCGTCGAGCATACCTCATGGATATCAAGCTCAATACGGATCGACGTGATGCTCTCGGCTACCTCCGCAAGGTGCTGGATAGAGAGAATCTTATACTCCAACTCTGCATCCTCCTTGCCAAAGCGAGGCTGAACACGTCCTTTGATAAATAAGAAGTTATTAACTTCAATCATCAAGCCAAACTGCTGGTAATCCTTACTAAAGAGCGTGAACTCATGCAGAGTATTGTAATCCTCGAGCACGAAGCGCGCATAGCGCCTGCCATCCTTCGTAGTGAGTGGCGTAACAGATGTTACCACGCCAGCAACAGCGATATCCTTTCCATTTAGCAACGCAAGATTCGACAATTCACCGAGCTCCATCTGACACATCTTCTTAAGGATGAAGTCGAAGCGCTCGAGCGGGTGTGCCGAGAGGTAGAGGCCGATAACTTCCTTCTCCTTATTAAGTATTGCTATATTTGTCCAATCCTCAGCCGCAGGCACACGTGGTGGCTGTATATCCGAACCGCTACCACCCGAGAACATACCAAAGAGACTCTGTTGTGCATCCTGCCTATCCTGCTGCACGCGCTGACCGTAGCGCACCAACGAATCGAGGAACTGCACACCTGGCTGCTCCTCGGCAAAGAAGCGCGAGCGGTTGAAGTCTATGAGTGAGTCAAAACCTCCCGAGTAGGCTATATTTTCCAGACACTTACGGTTTACGACCGAATAGTTCACACGCTCCATAAAGTCGTAGATCGACTTGTATGGGCCGTTGGCCTTACGCTCATCAACGATGGATTGTGATGCAGCCTCGCCAACACCCTTGATCGCCGCAAGACCAAAGCGCACATCACCCTTCTTATTGGTCGAGAACTTGAGCATAGACTCGTTGACATCGGGTCCCAAAACATCGATGCCCATGCTCTTACACTCGGTCATATAGGCCGTAACCTGCTTGATATCGTTAAGGTTTCGACTAAGCACCGTAGCCATATACTCCGACGGGAAGTGAGCCTTGATATAAGCTGTCTGGTAGGCTACCCACGAATAGCACGTGGCGTGTGACTTATTGAAGGCGTACGATGCGAACTTCTCCCAGTCCGCCCATATCTTCTCCAAGACCTTCTCATCGTGGCCATTAGACTTACCACCAGCGATAAACTTAGGCTTAAGCTCATCAAGCTTTGACTTAATCTTCTTACCCATCGCCTTACGCAGAGTGTCGGACTCACCACGCGTAAAGTTACCCAACAAGCGCGACAAAAGCATCACCTGCTCCTGATAGACCGTAATACCATAGGTATCCTTCAGATATCGCTCCATGATGGGGATATCGTAGACGATAGGCTTACGGCCATGCTTACGATCGATAAAGTCGGGGATATAGTCCATAGGTCCCGGACGATAGAGTGCATTCATCGCGATAAGGTCCTCGAACGTCGATGGCTGTAACTCACGAAGATACTTTTGCATGCCAGGTGACTCAAACTGGAACGTACCGATAGTTCTACCCTTGCAATATAGTTCGTATGTCTTTGCGTCGTCGATAGGGATATTGTCGATGTCGATCTTAACGCCGTGGGTCTGCTCTACATTCTCAACGGCATCTTTAATAATCGACAAGGTCTTGAGTCCGAGGAAGTCCATCTTAATTAGCCCCGTATCCTCAATAACAGCACCTTCATACTGCGTGACGAGCATATTCTCACCCGTCTCCTTGTCGGCAGCAATACTTACTGGCACCCAGTCCGTTATATCATCACGACAGATAATCGTACCGCAGGCGTGAACGCCAGTACCGCGGACATTACCCTCAAGCATCTTAGCATACTTGATGGTATCGCGCATGATGGGGTCGGGAGACTCCTCAGCCTCCTTAAGTTCTGGTACGGCCATAATCGCATTGCGCAGGTTGACCTTAAGGAGTTTATCGCGGTCGTTGGGATCGGGAATACGATCAGGAATCCACTTACAAAGTTGGTTAGCTTGAGCAAGAGGTAGTTTCTGCACGCGAGCGACATCCTTAAGTGCCATCTTCGTTGCCATCGTACCATAGGTGATAATGTGAGCCACCTTCTCCTTACCGTACTTCTGCGTCACCCAGTTAAGCACACGGCCACGGCCGTCGTCATCGAAGTCGATATCAATATCGGGGAGCGAAATACGGTCGGGGTTAAGAAAACGCTCGAACAGAAGGTCGTACTTGATTGGGTCAATCTGCGTAATACCCAAACAATATGCGACAGCCGATCCTGCGGCCGATCCACGACCTGGACCTACCGACACATCAAGTTCCTCGCGAGCAGCACGTATGAAGTCCTGCACGATAAGGAAGTAGCCAGGGAAACCCATGGTTTTCATGATGTGCAACTCGAACTTTAAGCGTGTGAGCGTCTCTTCGTCAAGTTCCTCACCGTAGCGTTTATGTGCGCCATCCATGGCGAGCTTTGCAAGATAATCAGCCTCAAGCTTTATTCGATATAGCTTGTCGTAACCTCCAAGTTTTTCAATCTTTTTATTTGCTTCATCCTCCGAGAGTACGACATTACCATTCTCGTCGCGCGTAAACTCATCGAAGATATCTCTTTCTGAATATTTCAGGCGGTAGCCCTCCTCCGTGCCAAACTCCTCTGGGATGGCAAAAGTGGGCATAATAGGAGCATGGTCGATAGAGTAACTCTCAACCTTGTTACATACCTCTACGGTGTTATCCAGCGACTCAGGAACGTAGTCGAAGATCGCGTTCATCTCGGCCGTGGTCTTCATCCACTCCTGCTTAGAGTATAGCATACGCTTCGGATCGTCGAGATCCTTGCCAGTACCCAAGCATATCAGACGGTCGTGCGCCTCGGCATCCTCCTCATTGACGAAGTGGACATCATTCGTACAGACGAGCTTAACGCCATGCTTATGAGCATAATCAATCAAAAACTCATTGACCTTGAGCTGCACCTCATAAGCCTCATGGTTGGCACGTTCAACGGTGGCCTTATGTAGCTGAAGTTCGAGATAGTAGTCATCGCCAAAGATGCCACGGTGCCACTCGATAGCTGCAGCAGCCTCCTCGTATCGCTCCTCGCGGATAAGGCGTGGCACCTCGCCACCGATACATGCCGAGCAACATATCAAGCCCTCGTGATACTTCTCCAACTCGACACGGTCAGTACGCGGACGGCCATAGAAGCCCTCCGTGTAGCCCTTTGATACAATCTTTATAAGATTCTTATAGCCCGTTTGGTTCTTGGCCAAGAGAATAAGATGGTAACCGCTCTGGTCGCCCGTTCCCTTCTCCTTATTAAATAGTCGGCGGCGAGCAACGTAGACCTCACTACCGATAATACCCTTAAAATCGGCCTTAGGAATAGAATCGAGCTCAAGGCGAGCCTTAGCCAACGCTGCCGAAGCATCATCGCCCATCTCGGCCTCCGATGCAGTGCCATTTTCGAGTCGCTCGATAAGCCCCTGCAACGACTTAATCTTATCCTTTCTTGCTGAGTTCTTCTTTTTGACGTAGTTAAAAAACTCCTTCACGCCGAACATCGAGCCGTGGTCGGTAAGTGCAATGCCGGGCATGCCGTCAGCAATGGCCTTGTCTACAAGCTTCGAGATGCTTGCCTGACCATCCAACAGCGAATACTGGCTGTGAACATGTAGATGTACGAACTGACGCATAGGTTGTTTTTAACTTAAATTAATTCAGCGTACAAATATAGCGATAATTTTTTGGATATTTTTAGTGTGGAGATTCTATTTTTAAGAAAATTATTCTTACCTTTACGTAAACTATTAAGACTATGGATACAACGACAAACTTAACTGACACTTTGGTTGTTTTGCAAACGTACGACAACTCTACACAGGCGGAGATTGCAAGGTCGATATTGGAGTGTGCAGGCATCTTCTGTGCTTTGCATGGTGAGTATATGTCGACCATCTACACAATTGGTGCATTTCCGGTGCGTCTTATGGTTCGAACCGAAGATTTTGAAGAGGCACAAAGCCTACTACAAAGTCGTTAGAGAGTAAGTGGAGGGTATAAAACCCTCCACTTTTTAGTTGTTTGATAAGCAGTCCGTTCGAACATTCAATATGGTAGCCACATAATATAAAATGGTAAAATAAGTTGTATTTTCAAAAACAATCTCATATCTTTGCGATATGAAATTTTGGAGATGAATTTATGATTTACGTCGGCTCGCTACAAATACTTGCATAACATGTTATTAGAGGTGGGGCAGTAGACTGTAAAAAATGTGCGCCGTAAAAACGGCGCATGAGTGACTCCGAAAGGATTCGAACCTTCATCGTAAGAACCGGAATCTTAAATTCTATCCATTGAACTACGGAGCCGCGGTGCAAATATACGATTTTTTTCGTTTCATTAGCACTTGTCAACTGAACAAGTGTTAATTTTGCACCGAACGCAATGTTACTATGATATGCTATGACTAACAGATATCAAAATTGGGAGAGATTGGTCCAAGTGATCGAGTGGAGCGGAATGACTGTAAACCATTTCGCTTACGAGATTGGGCTCAATCGAGCCGAGAATCTATACCATATCAAAAAGGGTAACTATGGCATATCGTTAGAGTTAGCAAATCGCATCGTTGCTCGTTTCCCAGAGATAGATCTCACATGGTTGCTATCAGGCGTAGGCGGCATGCTCATTGAAGAGAAGTCCAATGTGAAGACACTGCCATATTTCAGGCAAGACATAGCGCAGGTATTGATTAATATTGACCACCTTACACCAACAGAGACAATAAATTTCCCTTATTTCGTTGATTGTAGTTGCGTAGTGAGGTCGTTAGACAGAGCAATGAATGAGACCCTTGCCGTTGCATCCGATCTATTTCTACGTGAGGTAGATATAGTCGATGTGATTCAAGGTAACGAGTATATTTTATTGTATGATGGCAGGGTAGAGTGGCGCAAAGTGAGATATGTAGCTCGCGACACAAACAAGTTGCGTTTAGTTGCTCGCAACCGAGAGGAGTACCCCGATTCATTTGTCGACAGGCCTACTATTAGACGAGCATGGCGTGTTGTTGCACGCATGGTAATACTTGAGAGTTAATTTTTTGTAATAACATATAACTTTAATTAAATAATATAATGAACTTTTTATCAATAGTATGGAACTTTGACCCGACATGCTTTATGCTGGGTAGCCTCGATATACGTTGGTACGGTATAATGTGGGCATTAGCCATCCTTGCAGCGGAGCGCATCTGTTACTATACATTCAAGAAGGAGGGACTTCCCAATCAGACGCTTGAATCTGCCTTTATATGGATTGTCTTGGGTACGTTTATAGGCGCTCGCGTGGGTCACTGTCTTTTCTACGAGCCAGAGGTATATCTACCAGAGCCATGGCGCATAATAACGGATATTCGTGATGGTGGCATGGCAAGCCATGGTGCAACGATAGGTATTATACTTGGTATTTGGTTCTTCACGCGACGTAACCATCTGCCGTTTATCTGGGGACTCGACCGCATTGCCATTGTAGCACCACTTAGTGGCGCAATCATCCGCCTTGGCAATCTATTTAATTCGGAGATTGTCGGTTACGAAACAGATGTACCATGGGGTTTTAAGTTCGTATATCATGATGCTCGTTACCAGTGGATTGAGTATGCCGGCAATGTGCCTGAAGAGATTATAGCTCTTATCCCAGCACGCCATCCCGCACAACTCTATGAGGCAATATGCTATGTTATCACCTTTACCCTGATATTCTACCTATACAATAAGAAGGATTTAGGTCGTCGCCGCCCTGGATTGCTCTTTGGAGTAGCTATGATTGGCATCTTCCTCACACGTTTCTTCCTCGAGTTCCTCAAGGAGCGTCAGGTAGACTTCGAAGCCGGTATGGCGCTTGATATGGGTCAGCTACTCAGCATACCATTTATCTTGCTTGGCGTGTATATGATTTATAGAGCTATGCACAAGCCTGCAGTTAGCGATGTTGGAGCAGTTGTTGCACATGCAAATCGCATGTACGCCAAAGATAATAAAAACAAGAGAGAGCGCAAATAGCTATGGTAAGTGAGGTAAACAACCTTATATCCAACACTTTGATAGTAAAGCATGAGGTTTTACTTCCTGGGATTGGAACTCTGCTCTTGCAACGCAAGTCGGCATTAGTCGAGGGGCACACAATAGCTGCACCAAGCTATTATGTCGGCTTTTCGTCACAGCGAACCGCGTGCTGCATCATTGATGTAATCGCTGAGACGGCAAATATTAGCGTTGCCCAGGCTGAGGATATATACTTGCGTTGGCGAGATAAGGTACAGACTGACGGCAATGTTTCGATTGGTGGGGTAGGCACACTACGTGGCAAGACGTTTATTACTGACCCGGAGTTTTTAACCAATATAAACAAAGATGCTGACAAGGTGGAGATTACATCTTGCCATCGTCGTTCTCGTATGATTACGCCTATTTTATTTGCTTTTTCTCTCGTTTTGGTATTGGCTCTATGTCTATATTTTGATCTATTTAGCACATCAACCAACACCATAGATAGAATAGATGAAATAGCTGTTAATAAGGTTGATATTTCAGATGATATTCCACAACCAACAGATGTGGCAGAGTCGGCAGTTGAGTCAATTATCGAAGTGCAGCCTGAGGCTGAATCAAGATGGTATGAGTCTGATGATATTAGGCATCGTGTTGTTGTGGGGAGCTACTCAACCATAGAGAATGCCGAGCGTGCAGCGCGTGACATTGAACACGCACATACTGGCATATATTGCTCTGTTTTTACACTTGGCAAGATGTACGCCGTTGCTGTATATGGTAGCGCAGAACATGATGATTGTGTGAGCTTTAAGCGAGAGCATAGCGACATATTTAAGCAGTCGTGGATCTATACCCCCAAACGATTTAGATAATGGCTATGCATTGGCTACAATCTATACTTATCTTGCTAATTGACTTGCTCTATATCCCGCAAATAAAGAGCTGCATTTCGCGTGATATGTTCGGCTATGGCCTTTGTGGCGCAATGAACATGGCACTTGATGCCATGTGGTACTTTTTAATTTACCATTTCATTGTAGCTGAGAGCTTTATTAACCTTGGATTTGTCGTAGTTTCGCCACATATAGCGTCACTTATCATCGTCTTCCCGATTACGTTTTGCACCGGCTTTTGGCTTAATCGCAATGTCGCATTTCGTGTTACACATTTAGACTCATGCCGCCAGTTGCTTCGTTATGCACTTTCTGTTATTGGATCTTTATTGATTAACTACCTATGCATGAAGTTCTTTGTTGAGAGCCTCGGCATTTGGCCAACACCATCAAAGATGTTTACGACTATAATTTCTGCGATTTATAGCTTCTTGGTTGCTAAATTCTATACCTTTAAAGAGTGAATCAGTAATCTACAATCAGAATATAATTTAACATAATGTAAATATTACGACAAATGGATACAGTACTTGCTATAATAGGACTAATCGCTGGATTTATCGGTTTACTCGGTGTTATTGTGCCGGTATTACCTGGAACGCTCTTTTCATATCTCGGATTGATATGCGTCTACTTCACAACCTCATCGGCCGTGACCGTTACACAACTAATTATCTGGGGCGTAGTCTCAGTCATAGCAATCGTTTTAGACTACGTTCTACCAGGATACTTCAGTAAACTATTCGGAGGAACAAAGGCGGGAATAACGGGTGCAACAGTTGGTACATTCGTGGGTATCTTCTTCGGAGTGCCAGGAATTATCCTTGGTCCATTTGCAGGTGCCGTTATTGGTGAGATGATAAGTGCAAAGGTGGATTTTGCTCAGGCACTAATCGTTGGATTTGGATCCATGTTATCATTCCTTGTAGGCACAGGCATAAAGCTGATTGCTGGAATATTTATGATGTACTACATCTTCAAGGACTTCATTAACATCGTGGGCGACGCAATTTAACCTAAAAATCGAGCAACTTATATTTACTACGTACTTCAGACATGGGGATAATCTGTTCGTAGTGCCACCACTCACGACGGTATGGCACAAGGCCAACTTCACACATAATCTCCACAAGAAGCACCCTATTACTTGCTGCCATTGAAGTAATTACACTATTCTTCTCAAGCATTAATATATATTCTTTATACACGTTGACGGTGCGAGTTGTTGGATCTGAAGTGTCAGATGTTCCCTTAACCGAGGCGGCCTCAGAGAAATCATCAAAACCTGCACCCATATCGAGTGGCACACCATCGAGTGTGGCAATAGTGAGGTCTACGGCGACACCGTAATTATGCCTACCACCTCGAGTGCCATCAGCAACGAAATTTTCATACTCCGTACCTTCAACAGCACGTCTCATAGCACGCTGCACGCTAATTGGTCGAGCAGCATCATAGATTAAGAGTGTATATTGAGGATATCGCTGTTTGAGAATCTTTTGAGCCCTAACAACATATTGAGCAAAGTCTGGTGTAAGGTATGCGGTAGAAAGTTCACCATACATATCCTTACCAACGAAGTTATCTGTCGACGAATACTTCAAATCAACAAGTATGCTATCATCAATAGACTGAATATCAACAAGTCCATACTTCGTCATCTTTGAATCAACATCAAATGGCGTTTGGGCAAAGGCCGCAAAAGAGAAAACAACCATTATAATAGTGCATACTACCCTACTCATACGAATTAATATTATTTGCAACAAAGATAGTGTAAATTCATAAAAAATATATAAAATTATTATTTAAAATAAAAAAATATTAGTATCTTTGTCGCTAAAGCCGAAGTCGGCATATGTGAACATGTAAATAACTAATTAAAAGAATAAAGGATGAAGAAGTTTTTTGCAATTTTAGCAGTCGTTGCACTTGCCTTTGCTGCATGTGAGCCTACCGACGACCAGCCACAGAACAATGTAACTCAGGGAGACGAGCCTGGCATTACGCTCAAGTCTGAGAGTACAATTACCATCAACAGTGGTAACACAATGGGAATTATCTTGTACACATTAGTTAACCCCTCTGAGGAATATACAGTTGAAGCAACAGCCGATGTAGAGTGGCTCAACGGCTTTAGCTACAAGGACATGGGCAAGATTAGCTACCATGCTGATCGCAACCCAAATCTTGAGTCGCGTGTTGGAGTTATCACCATCACCTATGCAGAGCAGTCGGTTGAGGTGACAATAACTCAGCAGGGAAATCCCGAGCCTACAAACATTGTAGTTGAGGCTCCCGAGCTCACAGGTCACTACTATGGCGTACAACAGGGCTTGTACAACTACTATTTGGTGTTTACAGATAAGGGTATGAGTTCTTACGAGCCTATCCAGTACCACAACTATTTCAACGTGCCCGATGCGTATTACTACGTTATCGACCTATACCTTACAACACCTACATCAAATGCTCAGTGTACGGTGCCTAATGGTGTTTACGGTTTCGATAGGGCATCGCAGGGATGGCCAGATCAGTTTGGTCACGAGTTCAGCTGGCTTCAAGTGAATGATGCCGCAGGTAACCCCTCATCACAGACTCTGTTTGAGACTGGCGAGCTTAAGGTAGAAGATGGAAAGATTACCTTGACAATCGTGCTCTACAACGAGAACTCTGAGGAGGAGACACACATCGTTACATACGAGGGTGATTACTCATTGGTCGATATGACTGGTATAAGCTATATGTAAACTACCCCACTTTCAAATGTAAGTCCGCCAAACTTTGGTTTGGCGGACTTTTTTTGATGGCTACGCAATGCAGCACGTCAAGAAAACATCATTATAAGCATAAAATAAGGGCGTAGACTTTTATTATCTACGCCTTTATTATGTTATTAATCAGCTATTTTCAATCGATTACATCAACTTCTCTACCACCACCGAGGGCAATATATAGATTTATGATACCTTGCACCTCCTCATAACGATCGTTAATGGCATCAATACGACCGGCAAGTAGGTTCTGCTGGGCTGTTAGAACATCAAGATAGGTTGTCGAGCCATACTGCATAAGATGCTCGGTGCTCTCAACAGCACTCTCGAGTGATGCAATCTGCTTCTCTCGCCACTCCATCTTCGAGCGAGCAATCTGCACTTGCGCCAACGAGTTATTAACCTCAGCGCCAGCATTAATCAAACTCTGACGGAATGCGATGAGAGCCTCTTGTTGCTGAGCTTCAGCAATCTTTACGCCTGCTTGAGCCTTACCTGCATTGAATATAGGTGCAACAAGCGATGCCGTGGCAGAGAGTATGATGCTACCAGGGTTAGATACCACCACACCAGCATTATTGGTCCAACCAAGTAGGCCGCTAAGTGTGAGTGTAGGATATAGAGCTGAACGAGCCGCCGCAGTAGCATAGTATGACTGCATAAGGGCATACTCGGCCATACGCACATCAGGGCGGTTGGCCAAAAGAGCAACAGGAATACCCACTGCGAGATCCGATGTAAAGGTCTGCATATCGAATGACGAACGCTCGATCTTACTCGGAACATCACCAAGTAACGTACAAAGGCTATTCTCAACCTCACGAATCTTAAGATCAATATCATAGAGCGCAGCCTCGGCAGCATAAGCCGCCGCCTCAATCTGAGCAACACCCGCCCTATTTGTCATACCAGCCTCCATCATAGCACACATAGTCTCGGCACTCGAGTGGAACGACTCGGCTGTAAGTCTTGTAACCTCACGCTGGCTATCAAGCATCAGCAGCGTGTAGTAGTAGCTGGCAATGGCGGAGATCAACTGTGTGCGTACAGCTTGACGATACTCCTTCGACTGCTCATATATAGCCTTTGACTTGCGCTTGGCGTTATTAATACCACCGAAGATGTCAATCTGCCATGAAGCAGAGATAGGCGCAGAGTATGTCCAGGAGCTCGCAGAGCCATCAAAACTTGACACTCCACCCGTAGGGCTAAGGTTAAACGATGGCAGGAAGGCAAGGCGCGCTGACTTAAGTGCTGCCTCAGCCTCTTTAATACGCCATGAGGCTGCCTGCATATCGCTATTTTGTTCAAGGCCTCGTTCAATTAACGTCTGCAAGTGGCTGTCTGTAAAGAACTCCTGCCACTCGATTGTGGCAATAGATGTTTCATCTGTCGTTTCATACTCAATACCATATAGTCCATCAGTCGATATCTCAGGACGGCTATATGGCTTATATATGCCGCAGCTCGAAACTACAATGGTTAGTACAATGACTATATATCTTTTCATAAGTATCAGTTATTAATAATTTTGTCGACCTCCTCCATCTCGCGCTTAATCATTTCGTCAGGGTTAGGGTTGACATCGAGCGGATGTATCTTCTCCTGTAACCACTGGAAGGCGATAAATAGACCAGGAACAAGGAAGAGAAGTGACAACGTACCGATAAACATACCACCAACGACACCCGTACCAAGCGACGAGTTACCATTAGCACCTACCCCTGTTGAGAACATCAAAGGCAACATTCCAAAAATCATCATGAGCACGGTCATAAGGATAGGACGCAGACGTGCGCGTGCTGCAGCCAACGCCGCCTGCTTGAGCGACATGCCCGAGCGGCGACGCTCCGATGCATACTCAGTGAGTAGGATTGCTGTCTTGGAGAGCAGACCGATAATCATAATCATACCCGTCTGAAGGTAGATATTATTCTCAAGACCCATTGCGCGAGCAAACAGCAGACAGCCCATCAGACCAGCAGGCACGGCCAAAAGCACAGCAAATGGGATAAGGTAGCTCTCGTAGAGTGCAGCAAGAAGCAAATAGATAAGTAAGAAGCAGATGCCGTAAACAACTACTGCATTACTTGATGCACTCTCCTCCTCGCGGGTAAGATCACTAAACTCATAGCTATAACCACGCGGTAGCACCTTCTCGGCAGTCTCCTTAATAGCACGAATAGCATCACCCGATGAGTAACCCTCGGCGGCATCGCCATTGACCGCGATAGAGCTCTCCATATTGAAGCGGTTGAGCGTCTCAGGACCATATATCTTCTCGAGAGTCACAAACTGACTTACAGGTGCCATCTCGCCACCGACACGCACATAGACATTATCTAATGACTCTATGTCCTTACGATCCTTAGGATCAGCCTGAATCATCACACGATAGACCTTCGAGAAACGGTTGATATCCGACACGTACTGACCACCATAGTAGCCACCAATTGTCGATAGCACCTCGGCTGGCGATATACCTGCACGCTTACACTTAGCAGCATCTACATCTACCATATACTGCGGGAAGTTTACATTATAAGTGGTGTATGCCATACCAATCTCCGGGCGCTGGTTAAGAGCTGCGATGAAATCCACAGCAACCTTATAAAAATCAGTAATATCGCCACCATTGGTATCTTGTAGATACATTGAGAAACCACTCGCAGTACCATAACCCGAGATCATCGGAGGTACGATGGCAATAACCTGTGCATCCTTGATGTCGGCACACATGGCCATAACCTTCTGGCTGAGATATGCAACATTATCCGTATCTTCGGGTCGCTCCTCCCAATTCTTAAGGCGGATAATCATCGTACCATACGATGATCCCTGACCCGAGAGGATACCAAAGCCCGAGATCTTACAGTACGAGTCAATCTGTTCGATTGTAGCAACTCGCTCGCTAATCTCACCAAGAATCTTATCGGTCTGCTCAAGGGTTGAGCCAGGAGCTGTAGTCACGTTAACCATGATGGTTCCCTGATCCTCCGACGGCACAAGGCCAGTCTTGGTTGAAGAGAAGAGGTAGACCATGGCAACAATCGAGAGTACCAACGTTCCCCAAAGTACCCATCTACGCTTAACAAAGAAGTGTACACCTCGCTGATATCTATGCAACAGAGCATCAAAAGCTGTGTTGTACGCTTTACCAAAACGAGCCATGAGCGATGTACCCTCGCCTGCGTGCTCATCGTGAGGCTTAAGCATCATCGCGCAGAGCGCTGGTGAGAGCGTAAGCGCATTAATACCCGAGATACCCACGGCAACAGCCATCGTAATACCAAACTGAGTATAGAACACACCAGAAGTACCACCCATCATAGAAACGGGGATAAACACCGCCATAAAGACGAGCGTAGATGTAACGATTGCAGAAGATATGCCCGTCATAGCATCTACCGTGGCCTTGTACGATGAACGGTAGCCCGCCTCAAACTTAGCCTGCACAGCCTCCACAACAATCACAGCATCATCGACCACAGTACCGATAGCCAGCACCAGCGCAAAGAGTGTAAGCATGTTGATTGAAAAACCGATAGCAACAAGCGCTGCAAACGTACCAACGAGCGAAACTATGATAGATATCAACGGGATGATTGACGATCTGACACTCTGAAGGAAGATGAAGACAACGAGGATAACAAGGATGATTGCCTCGATAAGCGTATGGATAACCTCATGTATAGATGCAAATAGGAAGTCATTAGTATCCATGATACTTACAAACTCCACACCACGTGGAGCTTTATATCGCTCCTCCTCAATAAGTTTGTCGATATTCTTCAAGACCTCGGTAGCATTCGAGCCTGGTGTCTGATATATCATCGACACAACACCCTTAAAGCCGTTGACCTCACTGGTATAGGCATACGTCTCGTTACCGAACTCTACGCGGGCGACATCCTTAAGACGTAGCACCTCACCATTAGGTAGTGACTTAATAACGATCTGCTCGAACTCCTCGGGCGTTACCTTACGACCAGTGTAGCGCATCGTATACTGGAACGTGCCTCCAGAGTTCTCGCCGATATTACCCGTAGACGACTCTATATTCTGCTCTGCAAGGATTCCCGTGATATCCGATGGCACCAGTCCATACTGCGCCATGATATCAGGTTTCATCCATATACGCATAGAGTACTTAGAACCAAGCGTTGAGCATTCGCCAACACCATTAATACGCAACAGCTTAGACTTAATGTTATTATTGAAGTAGTTTGACAAAAATGCCTCATCATAAGTACCATCTGGTGAATAGATACCAATAGCCTTAATGATTGATGTCTGCTTCTTGGCCGTCTGAACACCAACGCGCGTCACCTCGGCAGGCAACACAGATGATGCTCGCGACACACGGTTCTGCACATTCACGGCAGCCATATCGGGATCGGTTCCCTGCTCAAAGAATACAGATATAGATACATTTCCCGTATTCGATGCTGTTGAGGTCATATAGGTCATATTCTCAACACCGTTAATCTGCTCCTCGAGCGGAGCAATTACAGCCTTCTGTATAGTCTCGGCCGAGGCACCTGGATATGACGTGGTAACACTAATCGTCGGCGGTGCAATATCGGGATACTGCTCGACGGGCAAGGATACAAGACCAATAACGCCGGCGAACATAATCGTTATCGATATCACCGTCGAGAGGACTGGGCGATCGATAAATGTCTTTAAGTTCATAAATTATTCATTAATTGGTTGATCCACACGAGGAGCTACCTCCGCGCTATTCTTATCTTTAAGTTCAACAGGTGACCCCTCACGAAGCATTGCCACACCCTCCGTAATAATCACATCGCCCGCCTTAAGACCGCTTTTCACGATGTAGCTCTGTCCATCATATTTCACGACCTCGACCATCTGCGACACAGCCTTACCTTCCACTGGCTTATAAACGAATGTCTTATCCTGAACCTCGTAAGTAGCAATGCAAGGGATAATCATACCCTCCTGCTTATAACGAAGTACCACATTGCCTGAGCTACCACTATGAAGCAGACGGCCAGGATTGGGGAATACGGCACGTAGCGATATAGAGCCAGTCGTCTGGTCGATTACACCGCTGATAGACTCAATGCGGCCAACCTCCTCATACATAGAGCCATCACTAAGCATAAGCTCTGGCTTAGGCAGCGCCTCGAGAGCCTTTTCGATAGTGCCGTGCTGACGTGTAAGATTCAGAAGTTGCGTTTCGTTCATCGAGAAGTAGACGTACATCTCCGAGTTATCCGACACGGTAGTAAGCGGCTGGGGCATAGTGGGGCCAACCAATGCACCGACACGGAAAGGGATGGTTCCCACAACACCACTTGCAGGAGCCTTGACAACGGTATAGCTAAGGCTATTAGCCGCATTTACACGCTGTGCTTCGGCCTGAGCAAGGGCTGCCTCAGCTGTAAGCAACTGATTCTCGGCCATACTCAAGTCGTACTGCGAGATAACGTTACGAGCGAACAACTCACGCTTACTTCCAAGCGTCAGCTCAGCGGTAGCAACACTCGCCTCTGCAGCCTTGACATTTGCCTCAGCTGTGGTAAGAGCCGCTTTAAACGGCACCTGGTCGATGATAAACAACGCCTGACCGGCCTTTACGTTTTGACCCTCTGTAACGCATACCTTTGAGATTGTTCCGCTAACCTGCGGCATAATGTTAACATCCTGACGACCACGGATTGAGGCCGAGAACTTGGTTGTAACTTCGGCTTCCGATATAGTCACCGTCATCGAATCATAGGTTGCCACTGCCGCCACCTTCGGAGCCTCATTGCATGAGGCAAAGCTAAGGATAATAGCGAGTATGACAACCACAACAAATGATCTCTTCATAAGTTATAACTATTTTGTTTGTATTTCTGTTCTATAACTCCACATTAGCACACAAAGATAGGTTATTTTTCTCATTTATTAGGCGTTTTTACACACTTTTTCTCTCTTAGATATCACTTTTACGCCTAAGGTAAATATAAAAAAGAAGATCGCTCGATATTGCATCGGGCGATCTCCAAATCTATTATTATAGCTATTACAGCGTAAGCTCCTCGTACTCAAGCCCCCATGCCTCAGCAACAGGCTTATAAACCACCTTACCTTCAACAATATTAAGGCCCTTGCGAAGTTCCTCATTGTCCCTGCATGCCTCGCGCCAACCCTTATTAGCGAGCTGGATCATATATGGCATAGTTGCATTTGTTAGCGCGAGTGTTGAGGTATATGGCACAGCACCCGGGATATTTGCTACGCAGTAGTGCAAGATGCCATCCACGTAATATACTGGATCCTCATGAGTAGTAGGACGCGATGTCTCGAAACAGCCACCTTGGTCAATAGCTACATCAACCATAACCGTACCTGGCTCCATATCCTTGAGCATATCGCGCGTAACGAGCTTGGGAGCCTTGGCACCAGGAATAAGCACAGAGCCAATCACAAGGTCTGCAGTCTTAAGCTCCTGACGTATATTATACTCCGACGACATCAAAGTCTTGACATTCTTAGGCATAACATCGGCCAAGTATGTAAGACGTTGAAGTGAGATGTCACATATAGTTACATCCGCGCCAGTACCTGCTGCGGTACGAGCCGCGGCCGTACCAACAACACCAGCGCCAATAACAAAGACCTTAGCAGGTTTAACGCCAGGGACACCACCGAGCAAAACACCCTTACCGCCGCGTGGCTTCTCCAAGAAGTAGCGGCCCTCTTGTGTTGACATACGACCAGCGACCTCCGACATTGGAATAAGGAGTGGCAACGAACGATCTTTGCGCTCAACAGTCTCGTAGGCACAGCATATAGCGCCACTCTCAATCATAGCGCGTGTGAGTGGTTCACTGCTGGCAAAGTGGAAGTATGTAAATACAAGCTGTCCTTTACGAATAAGCTTATACTCAGGCTCAATAGGCTCTTTTACCTTAACAATCATTTCAGCTATGGCATAGACATCCTCAATGGTAGGCAGAATCTCAGCACCCTGCGCAACATAGTCTTCATCCTTGAATCCGCTGTTAACACCTGCAGTAGATTGAACATACACCTTATGGCCACGTCGCACAAGCTCCATAGCACCAGCGGGAGTAAGAGCAACACGATTCTCGTTGTTTTTAATCTCCTTGGGAATTCCAATAATCATAGCTTTAAGTTTTAAGGTTTATACTTTTTATAGGCTGATTAATCAAAAATCAACCATTTGCGACCACCAAATTAATACATTTTTTTCAAAATATCACACACTTAAGCCGTTTTTTTATTAATCACATCCAATTTTTCTGTAATAATAGCAGTAAAAAGATAACCGACAGCAAGGAATAAAAGCACATATAACTCTTCCGTCACATCTACCAAGGATGCCCCCATAGTCCCAATATCGACAAAGGCTCGTACCGCACTACTACTCGGCAGCAACTCGCCAAGGGCATACAGCCACGACGGGAAAGCCTCCTTAGGGTATGACAATCCTGCCAACAATAGTACTGGAACGGAGCACCAGAGTAAAACGATGATTGGAGTTTCGCGCCTACGGAATAGGTGCGAAATGGTTAGGCTGAGCGATATGACAGCTATACAATATATAAACATTAGCAACGCTATATCTTGTGTACGACCCACATTCGGGAATCCAAAAATCGGCCAAACAACCCCCAATATTATAGTTAAGTTAACACTATATAATATCGTATAGACAAATATTTTAGCCAATACATCAATGGTTGCATGACAAATTGTTTTAGCAACACACATCTCACCTCTTAAGCGTCGCCGCACGGCAACCAATGCAATACCAATTAACGCAGTCTGTTGAATGATAACAACTACAATTGTTGGCATCACAAACGATCCATAGCCGAGTGTAGAATTATAAAGCGTATGGCTATCATAGATAACCGGCTCAACTACGCCTTTGATCGACGAAGCATCTACCCCACTCGCCATAAGTCGTGATATCTCCACACCGGCACCTTGTGTAAGAATGTCGGCTGCAGCCTGTTCGAGTACCTGGCGATATAACAACAGATGACTACCGTCCAACACAACACCCACATTGGCTTGATGACCACTTAACAACCGCAGCTCATATCCCGATGGGATATAGACAACGCCATATATATCACCATTATAAAACATCTCTTCGGCATCAGCAATTGACACTGGTTCGTATACCACTTCAGTATTTGGTCCCGAGCGAATACCATCAATAAGCCTTTGGCTTGATTGCGTATGATCCTCGTCGATAACTCCGATAACAACATCTGTGACAACCTCCTTACCATAAGCTACGGAGTATATCACCGTATATATAAGCATTGCAAAGACAAGGATAAGCATCGCTCCAGCATCGCTAAATATTGCCTTAATTTCATTCTTCGCAGTTGATATAAAAACTTTTACAAAACTCATATTAATCCTTGCTAAAGTATTTATCAATAGTAACTACTCTTCTTAACCGCTGCCAAATTAGAGGCATAAGAATCAAGAATATCAGTAGAAACAAAAGTTCCTTGACATCTTTATAGACAGGCACACCCCGCATTGCCTGATCGATGAATATATCACTAAAGTAGGTCAATGGAAAGAGTTTTGATAGCAGCTGTGCTACGCCATACATCGACATTGTCGGAAAGGTTATCCCTGAAAATGTAAAGGCCATAACCGAGTATCCACCACCCAGCGACAAGGCTAATCTAAGATTAGCAGTAACAGATATTATAGTAACGGCAACTGATTGATATGCAATAATAAATAATATACTACCTAAAGTTAGCATAAGATAGTTTCCTATGCACTCCATACCCATAACTACGAACAAAACAAAGAATATCAACTGCATTAATAAGGACATTAATATAGTTATTGGCAATAGCTTTCCCACGACACCCGCAAACAACATCCCCGAAGCACCATCAATCCATTTATGAGCTGTGGCATAGTACAACTCACGTCCAATGGCAAAGATTGTCGACAGCATCGTAAAGATAACAATGCCCATAAACATAAATATTGGAGCGAGGTAGTAACCATAATTTAGATACGGATTAGATATTGTGTAAGTGTGAAAGTTAATTGGCATTATATCTACCAATGCTTGAGAATAGGACACACCTAATGATTGTAGTTTATTTAACGCCACCCCCGCCGAGAATGTACGAACAGCCTGCTGAATATCGCGCTCGGCTACCCCACTTGCCGAGATACTCGCACCAGAAATATAACACTCCACCTGCGTAGGAATACCTCGATAGATATTGGACTCAAAGCCATCTTCAATATATAATATTGCAACAGCCTTACCCGATAGCATCAGTCGCTCAGCCCCGTCAATTGACATAGCCTCATAGTCTATGTTAACGCCCTTTGTTGCATCTACCATCGATATAAGCCTTCGCGACATCTCACTATTATCACGATCCACCAAAACGATAGGCAGCGATGATATACTACCACCAGTAAACATCACAGCAAAGAATAGTATCATAATGAGCGGAAGTACGATCAACAGAGAGAGATATAGTCTATCACGAACCACATAAAGTAGCTCGCGCTTAATAGTAGATAATATACTATTTATCAACTGCATATACACTATAACCTACCATCATTTACAACTACGCTCATACCAGGCAAAAGTTGCTTATCGCTACCTACACTCCGTGCTCGAACCTCAAAGGTGCGAATATCAAAACCGCCCCTTGCGCGAGTTGTGCCCCACGTCGCAAAGTCTGCCTCGGCAGCTATATAATAAACCTCGAAATCAAGAGTGCTATCCAATGCAGGAACATACCCACTGAAGCGATGACCGACATCCACACCATGTAAGTCACTCTCTTTAACATTAAACGACACCCAACAATCATCAAGGTTAAGAATCGTAATAACAGGAAAGCCTGCCCCAACCAGCTCCCCGGGCTCAGATACAACATCAGCAACACGCCCCGATATTGGAGCATGTACCCGCGCATCTTGAATATATGTGTTTACCTCATTGACAGCGCCCTGCGCCTCACGCACCTTAGCGGCCACAGCATCTTTTTGTTCTCGTGTAGCACCCTGGCGAGCTAAATCATATTCAGCCTTAGCTACGCGCGTAGTTGCGCTCATCGCCTCCACATTCGCGAGAGCCTCGTCGTATTGTTGTCGGGGTACAACACCCTTATTATACAGATTACTAACGCGCTCAAAACTCTTTTTTGCCAACTCCTCGCCAGCAAGAGCTTTCTGCCACATACTTCGAGCCGCATCTATCTGCTCGCTTCGCGCACCACGATCGACCTCCAAGTTGATTGCCTCAGCAGCCGACTCAAGCGCAGCAACCTGCTGCAACTTCGCATCAAGTTCTGGCGTAGATAGAGTATATAACAATTCGCCCAATGATACCCATTGCCCTTCAACCACAAATAAGGAATCGATACGGCCTGGGATCTTGGAAGATGCCCGATAAGTGCGACACTCAACAACACCCTGAATAACCTGACGATTGATTCGTGATAGGTGTCGAAAGAGAACTATCGCAGCCAGTACAACCAGCACTATAATAATGAATAATATTGAGTATTTAATCTTGTTTTTCATGCGTTTAATACGTTTATTTAAATTAAATTATATATTTACTTCGATCCCATTCTTATGGTAATCCACAAACTCAGCACTCAATCCCGCTGCCTCAAGTAACCGAGCAAGCGATAACACGTATTGATATGCAGCATTAAGCAGTTCAATGCCCGATGCAGTGTATTCAATACGAGCATCCACAAGATCTGCCGATGAGACCACCCCTTCACGAAATCCCTCAGAGGTAGAGTTTAGATAATCTTCAGCGAACTCTCTCGAACGCTTGCTTGCTTCAATTGATTCCAAAGCATTAATGACTGCATAATACTCTTTCTCAACGAGTAATGCAATGTTATCTTCAGCATTTTCCACGATCTCAACAACCCTCTTCTCATTCGTCTTAGCTGCCCGATAACGCCGCTCCTTACCAAGGCCATCAAAGATGGTCATATTAACACCAATACCCACCGCCCAGCGAGGTACGATATCGGAAAGGTTATGTGAATAGAGCGCAGCACCGCCCATTGCGACAACCTCTGGCAACAACTCGGCACGTGACAATTTCACCCCCTCATGAGCAAGGTTTAAACCTGTGTAGGCACTCTGTAAAATTGGATTTAGTTTATATGATGCATCAACATAATAATCAATACTATATATGTCATTATATACGAATAATTTCCCATTAGGATTGACATCTTCATCAACCCCCATAGTGGTCATCAACGACCTCATTGCAACCTTGAGTTTACTCTCCGTCTCAGCAAGATCGCGCTCTGCCTCAGACTTTCTGTATTGAAGATATAGTATAGCACTATGGGCGAGTATTCCCTCCTGCTCCATAGCAATAGCATCGTCAAGATGTTTTTGCACTCCATCAACAAGCTCATGACGTAGCATGACGACATTACGCAGCAGTATCACCCCAAAATATCGCTCGACCAACTCTGTAAGTAGCGCACTTTGTGTAGCATTTAACTCATAAGAGCTGGCTTCATACTCAAGTTTTGCTGCTCGGTTTGCAATATTTATGCGACCACCAGTATATATAGGTGCTGCAAGTGACAAACCAACTGTTCCAAACGAACGTTTCTGAATGGTATAGCGCCAATCCAACGACCCTATTGGAGCAAGACCAGCATTAAGCAAAGAGGCGACATCAGGGGTAATAATACCAGCAGACACTCCATCCTTAATCATACTATTTAACGATGTGGTGACTACTCCTTTAGCACCTGTCAGATCAATATCTACATCATGTTGCATAAGAGCATATCCACCCATAAGTTCTAAGCGAGGTGATCGCAAACCTCGAGCTGCACGCAACTCTTCATTTGCAGCATCTACACCATACCGTGCTCCCTTAAGAGTGCGATTATTATCGAGCATGGTTGTTAATGCCTCGTCGAAGCTCACCGTGCGCTGTGCAACGATAGGGCTTGAGCTAATAATAAGAAGTATAAGAATTAAGATTTTCATCTCTTTCGTTTTCCTCTATGTATAGCAAATATCGGGCTGAAACCACACTAAAGCTAAAAAATCCAAACCTGTTCTTTGGCATACAACTTGCGAGACAACGAGCGATATTAATACTAAATTGATAACTAAAAACTATCAGCTATGAAACAAATGAGACTATTTACACTGGCAGTTATCCTTATTGCTACTGGCACGCTTCGTTCGACGGCTCAAACCACCTATTACGAGGTGGAGGAGTATACACCTACGATATATATGATTGCCGTAGGTGATACGATGCAAGAGTATGATCCTAAGGAGTGTAGAGACGATATTATCGACGACTTTAAAGAGACTAAACGTCACGGTTTTCAGCAGGCTCACAATCCGCAATTTATCTTTGCCACGCGAAATAACCGCTTCGCCTTGGGTATTGGTGGCATGGTAAACCTACGCACCAGCTATGACTTCAATGGCGCGATGGGCAACATCGACTTTATACCATATGATATACCCATGACTAAAGGTTACTCAAGTCGCCAGCGAGTGATGATGGATGCTTCGACCTCGAAGGTATTTATGAAGGCTATCATCAACAGCCGCCTGCTTGGACGTGTTGTCGTATTTACAGATATGGACTTTCGCGGCGGAGAGCAATTCACATATATCCCACGCCTACGCTCAGCCTACGTTCAGCTGTGCGGCTTGACTATTGGTCGTGATGTCACCACCTTCTGCGACCTTGCAGCAGCCCCTAAAACAATCGATTTCCAGGGTCCCAATGCCTATAACTTTGCCTTTAACGAGATGATACGCTACGAATACAGCTTCTTACGTCATCATCTGACCGTTGGCGTTGCAGCCGAGATGCCATCGGTGAATGCCACATACGGCGAACACTTCTCGTCTATATATCAGCGCGTGCCCGACGGCATCGCATACCTTCAGTTTGCCTGGGGTGAAAACCGTTCAAGCCACATCCGCGCAACAGGTGTTATACGCGACATGTATCTCCACGACAACCTCCGCGGCCGCAACACCACACAGGTTGGCTGGGGCGTTCAGCTAAGTGGTCACATAGACTTAGGTCGCTGGGTCGACCTCTACATGAATGGTGTATATGGCCGCGGCATAACCCCATATATTCAAGATCTTAGCGGCTCGCCATACGACTTCGCTTACGACCCACAGAATCCCGAGCGCATACAGACAATGCCGATGTGGGGATGGCAGGCAGCCGCACAGATAAATATCGTTCCTGGTGTATGCTGGCTCTCGGGTGGTTATTCGGAGGTGAGGTTGGAAAAGCACAATGGCTACCTTACGGAGAATCAGTATCACAAGGGCAACTATATCTTTGGCAACGCCTTCTGTAACGTGACGAAGAACTTCACCGTAGCGGTAGAGTATCTCCACGGCAGTCGTCAGGACATGAGCGGCAAGAAGGGCAATGCTAATCGCGTAAGCCTCATGGCTCAGTACAACTTCTAAGCGCATAAAAACTATCATAATTGACGGGTCGACACTCTTTCGGGAGTGTCGATTTTTACTTATCTTTGCAACCATTATTATATATATGTATGTATTGTATGGAACTACACTTTACTGGATTGATTATCGGTGTCGCCACGTTTCTTATAATTGGCATCTTCCACCCCATCGTCATCAAGGGTGAATATTACTTTGGCACTAAAATATGGTGGTTGTTTTTATTGAGCGGCATCATCACAGGCATCTGTTCAATACTCGTTGCCGATATATTATGGTCCACGCTTCTTGCCGTATGGGCCGCCTCATCGCTTTGGGGCATAGGCGAGCTCTTCGAACAGAAAAAACGCGTGGAACGAGGATGGTTCCCAGCACGACCGGAGGGCAAATTGTGCGATAAAAATAGAAAAAAGTAGAAAAAGTGATGGTTGCGATGTTATATTTCGCAACCATCATCCGTTATATAGACAAACAAACGACCCAAAGGATTGAAAACAGAACAGTACAATAGGCTTATAGCTGACGTTAGGGATACGGTATATCGCTTGGCGATAGGTATCCTCGACGACAGTTCTGAGGCAGAGGACATTCTTCAAGATGTCTGCGAGAGGGTATGGCGGGCCCGCGACACAGTGCTTGATAGTAAGTACCCCAGAGCCTATGTCTGTCGTATGGCACGCAATCTGGCGATAGATCGGCTGCGACATCGGCGTTTTGCGGTATCCTCCGAGGTGTTACACAAAGATACGGGTGACGATGGCGATAGCACGACAAGCCTAAGCGACATGACAACACTGACACGCAAGCTGATGGCACAGCTCCCCGAAAAACAACGACTCACAATGGAGCTACGCGATGTCGAGGGATACGAAATCGAAGAGATTGCAGCAATTTTAGAGAGTGATGATTCAAGCGTAAGGATGAATCTCTCGAGAGCAAGAAAGAGTATACGTGAACAACTAATAAAAGCGATGAATTATGGAGTTAGCTGAGATTAAAAGACTCATAGATAGATACTATGACGGCGAGACCACTCTCCAAGAGGAGGCTGCGATAGCTGACTACTTCGCTACGCATAACGATATTCCAGCAGAGCTTGAAGTTACTCGCGTTATATTTATGGCAACCAGCTGTATAAAAGATACAAAAGCGCCAGTAACAAAGCCTCAGAGAACAAACCGCATGAGGGGACTCATAATTCGCTTAGGCGGCATGGTTGCAGCGGCAGTGGTCATTATAGGCGTTATATTAAGTCTGCGCTACGAGCCTATGCCCGTGATTGAGCCCCAACCTCTTATCGCCTGCCACATTAACGGAGTAGCCATCAGCGACCAGGAGATAGCACGCAACGAAGCTAACAGAATACTTGGCGGCGTATCGGAGGATATGGAGGCGGCAATGGCCAAGATCGAAGTACTAAACATTTTAGCAATACATTAAAAACGGGAGGACATATCATGAGACAACTGCTAATTTCAGCCCTACTACTCGTAGCAGCACTACCCTACGCCACAGCTCAAGAGGTAGACATAACATCGAACGACGGCAGCACCATATATATTAATAAGAGTGGTGATAACGTACGGTCAAACGGCAAGGGAGGCATATCGCTCCAGATTAATGGTATGCGCTTTAACATAGGGAGCCGAGATACAGAGGAGGTCGATACCACAAAATACTACATAGCGTTTCACGATGGCTCACAGCTACAAATCAGCGAGCAGCAAGTAAATTCGCTGAGCGACGAGGCGAGAAAGTGTGTTATATATGGAAACGACTCCACACAACCCACAAGAAGCCGTCGCGAAGAAAGGGTGCAATTCGGATTTTTGGGCCTTGATGCTCCCAGACACAACCACTTTGCCGCATTGGAGATAGGCTCTAATATATTTACCCACACCGACTACTCTGCATACTCACCCGAGGAGGCTGCACAGCTTGCGTTCACAAAGAGCAAGTCGATATATATGGCCTTTAACTGTGTAACGATGAACGTGGCGCTCAATCGCAGCAGATCACTTGCCTTCTCGATGGCCGTAGGATTTACCAGCGAGAACTTTACATTTGCAGGCAAATACACCATGGAGAATCGCGATGGTATGATGCACGCGGTAGCACTCGACCCGAGTACCAAGAAATCGAAGATTATGACCACTTCGTTGCATATACCGCTGACCTTCGATTGGAACATTGATCGTAATTGGTTTATATCGGCAGGAGCGAGCATCGACATATTGCTTGCCTCATCGATGGTATACAAGAAGCCACGAACAACGATTGAGGGCATAGCAACGTTAAATCCCATTCAGGTAGGCATTACTGCCCGTATAGGATGGCGTAGACTATACGGCTTTATAAACTACTCTCCGATGGAGATGTTTAAGCCTGGCACAGGTCCGGAGATCCATCGTATGTCGGTGGGTGCAGGTATCTGGTTTTAACAATAAAAAACAGGTTGATATGAAACGCTTTATATTATTAATAATGTTATGTTTGCCAATTGCAGCAATAGCGCAAGACAACGACTTCTCTAAGCTTGTCGAGAAGTATTCATTGAAGCAGGATTGCACCACAATTGAGCTCACGAAGGATGCATTAAACACCAAGACCAACATAACAACAATCTGGGCGATATCGGTCGAGACAGCAGAGCTAATTGACGAGTTCAAAAGTGATGCAACGAAGGTCATCTCTGCGAGCTATTCTCCGCTGTTAACAGTAAATAGCGGTGGTGAGATGGTAAAGATTTATAGCATACAGAAGGATGGTGAGATTAGCGACCTTATAGTATTCTCTGCATCAAGCAGCGATGGTGTTCTTGTACGTATCGTAGGCGACAATCTCTCACTTAGCCAGGCAATATCACTGATGTCATCCATGCAAGAAATGTAGTTAAGATGAAACGACTCATATTACTGATAACCATTTTACTGCCATTGAGCACATATGCTCAGATACCAGAGATAGAACAGCTCGGCAAGGAGGCTAAACGACAGAGGGGCGTAGAGCACGAAAGCGTAGGTAGTTTTATGCTCGGCATGGCATCTACGTTTGCCGACAAGAGCCAACGCGCAACATTCGAGATGCTTGACAATATCGAGATGATTACATGCACGAATGATGCATATAGTCCAACACTCAAGAGGCGTATTATGGCAATCATAGCCAGCATCGGTGCTGAGTATCTGACAACGACAAACGACGAGAGGGGCGAAAACGAGGTGTATGCCAAGATAAAAAGCAACATCGTAAGAGAACTAATAATACTCACGACAGGCAAGGATGGCGGCTTTGCGATTGTCGCCATGTCAGGCGAGATACCCACGGAGCGCCTGGGCGAGATAGCAAAGCTTAGCCCACCTAATAAATAGAAGAGAACACAACTTAAAAAAACAGTTTATATGAAAAAGTTTATCGTAATGATTATGATGCTTTTGCCTATCAGCGCATTTGCATCAATTCCAGAGATTGAGAAGCTTCTCAATGACTACTCAGCAACCGAGAATGTTACGGTCGTAAACCTCAGTGGCGAGATGCTTAAGATGGCAATCGAGCAGAGCGGCGAGGGCGAAATCGGCGAGTCGTTGGAGTCGCTATGCGTACTTAACACTGAAGATGCAGAGCATAGCAAGGATATCACAAAACGTGTTGATAAGATTCTCAAGCGTGCAAACCTTGAGAGCGTCACCGACATCGAGGCCGAAGGTGCGCACGTAAGAATCCTAATGAGTAAGGAGAGCGATATGGTCAGCGACTTGGTTGTCTACGTAACCGAAGGTAGCGAGGTTGCTCTTGTGGTAATCTCAGGCGATATACCCGAGTCAATGATTGGCGAGCTAACTAACAGCTTAAAAAACTTATAATAGGATTGTATCGCAGAAAGGATCTGGGCTAATTATTGATTAGCCCAGATCTCTTTTATTACGGCAAGCAGATATTACGATTCACCATGTACGCTACGGTTGGCGCGAGCGATGACAAGAACAACTGCGGCAATGATTAATATAAGTCCTGCAACACTTGATGAATCAAAATGTTCACCAAAATATAACACGCCCACAATAACGGCTGTAAGAGGCTCCATAGAGCCGAGGATGGAGGTAAACGTCGAGCCTATACGCTTGATCGCAAGGATGAGGGCGTAGTCCGATAACACCGTGCATACTATTGCCAACATTATCAGGTCACGCCAGCTATTCCAGTGATGTACCGGCTCAATGCCCGTTGTAGCCATCGCGTAGAGCATAAAGAGTACAGCTCCGATGGCAAGGACATAGAACGTAAGCACCAGGGAGTTGATAGCGGCGGCTCGGCTACGCATGACACCGACTATATACGCAGCATACGTTGCGACCGTAAGCAAAGCCAAGGTCACTCCACGGTGGAAATCGCCCTCGGTATGGGTACCCCACGCCAATAGCCCAACACCCACAAGCGAAATGACAACGGCTACATACGTCACGGTTGTTGTTCGCTCACCAAAGAACCATGCCATAGTGAGCGTTACGGCCAGCGGGTAGAGGAAGTGTATGGTTGTGGCTATACCACTCGGAATATATTCGTAGCTCCGGATAAGGAGTATAGCCGTTGAGGCGTAGAGCACCGCCAGGATAATAACCACGCCTATCTGGTTAGCCAACAGCCTAAAGCTACCCCTTCGAAGCATTACAACCACAGCCATCGCTATCGCCGCGATAAGAAAGCGATAACATAGGATTGTCGGCGAACCGATGCCAGAGTCGAGCAACGGAATCGAGAAGAGCGGTATCAATCCGAATGTTGCCGACGAGAGTATGGCGAAGGCTACGCCTTGAATATTAACAATCTGTTTCATAGATGGCATGGTTGGCATATATTACGTACAACTTTAATAGTTATCAGCCATAGGCTCGAAGTAGGCCTGAGTATGCTCGCACGAAGGACACAACTTAGGTGCAACCTTAGCCTTGACAATATAGCCGCAGTTACGACACTGCCACAAAATCTCACCGTCACGACGGAAGAAGTCGCCATCAGTCAATCTACTGAGTATCTTAAGGTAGCGACGTTCGTGCTCCTTCTCCACTTCAGCTACATACTTGAACGTTAGTGCCACCTTCTGAAAGCCCTCAGCGTGGGCTGTCTCGGCAAAGGCAGAGTAGAGCGTATCCCACTCCTCGTGTTCGCCCTCGGCAGCAGCAAGCAGGTTTTGCTCCGTAGTTCCAATAATTCCTGCTGGATACGAGGCGTTATGTATGGTTGCCGTGCCCCCTTCGAGGTATTTGAAGAAGCGCTTGGCGTGTTCCTTCTCCTGCTCTGCCGTGGTGAGAAAGAGTGCAGCAATCTGCTCGTAACCCTCCTGTTTTGCCACGGATGAAAAGAATGTGTAGCGGTTACGCGCCTGGCTCTCGCCTGCAAATGCCTTCAATAGATTCTCCTCGGTAAGTGTACCTTTCAATGTGTTTTTCATAGCGTTCAAGTGTTTTAGATGTTATAAAACTACCCGACGCATGTGCATAAATCGCGCCGAAAGTGACGTGTGCTTCTGTGAAGCACGGCATAGCTTGCTTGTTCCGAAAATTATTCGTATCTTTGTCGGATAGTAGAAAACAATGTAAAAAACACAAATATATGGCAGACGAGAAGATTATATTTTCGATGGTTGGAGTAAGCAAGGTGCTTAACAACAACAAGAAAATCTTGAACAACATCTACCTATCGTTCTTCTATGGCGCAAAGATCGGCATCATCGGTCTCAACGGCTCGGGTAAGTCGACGCTTATGAAGATTATAGCAGGTATCGACAAGAGTTTCCAGGGCGAGGTGGTATTCTCTCCTGGTTACACCGTGGGCTACCTCGAGCAGGAGCCACAGCTCGACCCCACAAAGACCGTAAAGGAGATTGTTGAGGAGGGTGCAGCACAGACAGTAGCGCTTCTCAAGGAGTATGAGGATATCAACATGAAGCTCTGCGAGCCAATGTCCGACGACGAGATGGCACGCCTTATCGAGCGTCAGGGCGAACTATACGAGAAGATCGACCAGGTGAACGGCTGGGAGCTTGACAGTGTCTTGGAGCGTGCGATGGATGCGCTGCGTTGTCCCGATGGCGATCAGCCCGTGAATGTACTCTCTGGAGGTGAGCGCCGTCGTGTGGCTTTGTGCCGTCTACTCTTGCAGCAGCCCGACGTATTGCTTCTCGATGAGCCCACCAACCACCTCGACGCTGAAAGCATCGACTGGTTAGAGCAGCACTTGCAGCAGTACAAGGGTACGGTTATCGCCGTTACGCACGACCGTTACTTCCTCGATAACGTAGCTGGCTGGATTCTTGAGCTCGACCGTGGCGAGGGTATTCCTTGGAAGGGTAACTACTCAGGCTGGCTGGAGCAGAAGACTCAGCGTATGGCCATGGAGGAGAAGCAGGAGAGCAAGCGTCGTAAGACATTGGAGCGCGAGTTGGAGT
>CALBKP010000103.1 GCA_937895825.1 uncultured Alistipes sp.
CTTCTCCATAGTCTTAAATTTAGCGCGACAAAGATACTCCTTATTTATCGAATTACAAAACGTCGCTCCTCATTGCCCAATATTTCGATCTTAACAACCATAGTATCCTCGGGCAACAGCGGCTCAATCTTCTCGGGCCACTCCACCAGACAGAGCTCACCCGAGGCGAAGTACTCCTCCGAACCAAAGTCCAGAGCCTCCTCCACACGCTCTATACGATACATATCGAAGTGGTAGATGGTGCGCTCGCGACCCTCATACTGGTTGACGATAGCAAACGTCGGGCTTGTGACCTTATCCTCGGCACCGAGCAGTGCTGCTATACGGCTGATAAGCGTGGTTTTACCCGCACCCATCGGGGCATCGAACGCCACAATAGTACGACCATCGAGCGCATCAATCACCGCCTCAGCAACCTTATCAAGTTCATCTATTGAATCTATCTCAATTATTCGTTCCATCAATGAGTTTTTTGTATTATGATTTTTATTTATTTCTACTATTTGATCTCTACTAATTACTCACTACTCATTAATAATTAGTTGTTTACCTTCTTTTCGGTTCAAGTACCACATACGGCACAATCATCTCCTCCATCGAGATACCGCCATGCTGGAAGGTATTTTTGTAGTAACGTATATACTTGTTTGCGTCGTTGTTGTAGACGAGGAAGTCACGGTTATAGGCAAAGATATAGCTCGACGTGAGGTTGCCCGACGGCAACTGCACATCCTCTGGACGTGTCACCTCATATACATCGCGTGCGTTATACGCGAGGTTACGCCCCGTCTTATACCTAAGATTCGCCGAGGTCTCCCTATCGCCAGTTACTCGCACAGGGTTATCCACACGTATCGTTCCATGGTCGGAGGTGATAACGACCCTATGTCCACGCTCGGCGAGGAGCTTCAGCAGTGTGTATAGCTCCGAGTGCTCAAACCACGAGCGGGTAAGTGAGCGGAATGCTGCCTCGTCGTCCGTAAGTTCGCGGATAATGTCGGTCTCGGTACGCGCATGCGACAAGATATCGAGGAAGTTGTAGATGATAACCGAGAAGTCTGCCTCGTAGACGTGCTGCATGTTATCCAGCAGCTTACGTCCCGCCTCGGGACGCACGAGTTTATCGAACGATAGCTTGTAACGCTTACCCGTCTGTGCTATAAGCCTGCGCAAGAACTCCTCCTCATACATATTCTTGCCCCCATCCTCGTTGTCGTTGAGCCACTTCTCGGGCATTAGCTTGTCGATAGCCAGCGGCATAAGGCCTGCGAAGAGGGCATTACGCGCATACTGCGTAGCCGTTGGAAGGATGGCGCAATAGAAGTCATCGACAGCCGTGTCATAAAGACCGCGCAACATAGGCTCTATCGTGCGCCACTGATCGTAGCGCATATTATCGATAAGCACGAGTGTCGTCTTCGTCCCCTTGTCCACCTCGTCGAAGATGCGGCGGCGCATAAGCGTATGCGACATCACGGGGGTATCCTCATCCGCTGCGCGACGGTTAATCCAGTCGTAATAGTTACGACGCACAAACTTCGAAAACTCCTGATTTGCCTCGTTCTTCTGGTACGACAACACCTCGCGTATGCTCCTATCCGACGAGCCCGAGAGCTCTATCTCCCAGCCTACGAGCTTACGATACAAGGCGCACCATTCAGCAAATGTCGAGGCAGCCTGCTGCTGTGCCGCAATACGGCCAAACTCCGAACGATAATCGGCCGTGGTTTGCTCGGTGACAAGCTGTTGCGAGTGCAGATTCTTCTTTATCGAAAGCAACACCTGATTCGGATTTACGGGTTTGATGATGTAGTCTGCAATCTTCGAGCCGATGGCCTTATCCATGATATTCTCCTCCTCGCTCTTCGTAACCATAATTACTGGCAACGAGGGGCGCGATGCCTTAATCAGTGGCAACGTCTCAAGGCCCGTCATACCGGGCATCATCTCGTCAAGGATGACAAGGTCATAGGCCGTACCACCAACCATATCTACCGCGTCGTAGCCGTTATTGCAGGTATCCACCTCGTAGCCTTTCGACGTGAGGAACATCACATGCGGCTTCAAGAGGTCAATCTCATCATCTACCCAGAGTATCTTATTCATAACTAATCTTCGTTCAATGTTTACTATGCAACGCAGCAACCACCAATTTAATTGTATTGTACGTCTCTTTCATACACTCTCTTACCATAGCCCTATCGCACCACCGCGCCACGGAGATACCCTCGTCAGCCTGCGGCTTAAGAGCCCCACCAACGGCCCTCATCTGCCACCACTCGGTACGCTTAAGCTCCCAGCGGCCATAGGTATCGTAGGCGTGCCATGTAACACTAAGCGGCTCATTGTCAACAATCTCAGCAATAACACCCGTCTCCTCCTCTACCTCGCGTACGGCAGCTATACGGCCACTTTCACCCGCCTCGACATGTCCCTTTGGTAGATCCCAGCGTTCGCGCAGGCGTATCATTAGCAACTCGCCACCATCACTCTCCACAACGCCACCCGCCGCCTCGACCACAAAAAACTGCTCGGCAAGAAGTCTAAACGTAAGCTCTGGAACAGGAGTTATTATCGCCACAAATTTGTCTATCTCAACTTTTTTTATTACTTTCGCTCGCGAAATAGACATCTTGTCATCCACCCTAAGAGTGGCATACTCCGAGGTGGGTGCAGATGTTGTGATTATGACCTGCGCCGAGCCGATGTGGATGGTATATGTGTTATTTAGCTCCATAATTGCTTGGCAAAGATAAGAAAAAGTATTAACATCAAGAGAAACAAACTAAAAACTACAACACAATATTTATGAAAAAATTACTATTTATTATGACCTTTGCTTCGTGCCTCGCACTTAATGGCTGTTGCAACACCGAGCAGGCAACACCCAAGCCGCTCACAATAGACAATGCTCTCACCGACGCTGAGAAGGCTGAGGGAAGACTCACCGCCGAGGTGATGTGGAAGATGTCGCGCATCGGCGCACAGACCCTCTCGCCCGACGGCAGCAAGCTACTCTACACCCTCACGCAGTACAACCTTGCTGAGAACCGCGGCATAACACTCCTCTGGTTGCGCGATATGGCAACAGGCGAGGAGCGTGCCCTTACCGACTATAACTCAACAAATACCGCTCCGCAGTGGCTCGACAACGACAATGTTGCCTTTATGTCGAACCGTACGGGCGAGATGCAGGCTTGGGCCATAAACATCGACGGCAGCAACCTCCGCCAGCTCACCTCCATTGCTGGTGGCATCGAGGGCTTTGGCATCGCTGGCGACCACGCTTTCTACGTTCAGCGTGTGGCTGTTGCAAAGCTCAAGGGCTCAAACAAATATGAGGATATGGACAAGTCAAAGGTGCGTATTTATGACGACCTTATGGTTCGTCACTGGGACTACTGGGATGATGGCTCATATCTCCACATCTTCGCCGCTGATTATAAGGATGGCAAGATTGCAGAGGGTGTAGATATCATCGGCGCAGACAAGGCATACGATGCACCCCTCGCCCCCTATTTCGACACTGCCGAGATTCGCTTATCGCCCGATGGCACACAGCTCGCCTACACTTGTAAGCCACTGACAGGCACGGAGTATGCCCTCTCTACCGACTCGGACATCTTCCTCTATAACTTCGCCACACAGCAGACACGCAACCTTTCAAAGGAGGCGGCAGCTAAGGGTTACGATAAGTTCGTTGGCTACGATAAGTACCCCGTATTCTCACCCGACGGCACGAAGATAGCCTTCCGCTCGCAGCGTCGCCCCGGCAACGAGGCCGACCAGCAGCGTCTTTGGGTATTCGACCTTAAGACCAACGAGTGTAGCTACATCACTCGCAACCACGACATCTGCGCTACGGAGGTAGCGTGGGATGGCAACGAGGCTATGTACTTCGTTCTTCCATGGCGTGGCACACACCAGGTGGCACATATCGACCTTCAGGGCAACCTTAAGCACATCACCTCGGGCAACCACGACATCAACACCTTCACTATGGCCGAGGGCAAAATCGTTGCCAATATGAATACCATATCAAAGGCCGTGGAGCTCTACGACGTTAACCTTGAGAGTGGCGAGCTCACGCAGCTTACCAACGTAAACCGTGAAATCTACGACAATATCAAGTTCGGCGAGGTTCAGGAGCGTTGGATCACCACCACCGATGGCAAGCAGATGCTCACATGGGTAATCCTTCCGCCCGACTTCGACCCCACGAAGAAATACCCCACGCTTCTCTACTGCCAGGGTGGCCCTCAGAGCACCGTATCGCAGTTCTGGAGCTACCGTTGGAACTTTCAGCTTATGGCCGCTCAGGGCTATGTAATCGTTGCGCCTAACCGCCGCGGCTGCCCCTCATTCGGTCAGGAGTGGACCGACCAGATCTCGGGTGACTACTCGGGTCAGAACATTCGCGACTACCTCGCAGCTATCGACGAGGTATCTAAGGAGCCATGGGTAGATACCGACCACCGCGGCTGCGTGGGTGCTTCGTATGGCGGCTACTCGACCTACTACCTTGCTGGCGTTCATGAGGGTCGCTTCAAGGCCTTCATCGCACACTGCGGCATCTTCAACTTCGAGTCGATGTATGGCCACACCGAGGAGCTCTTCTTCGTGACAAACGACTACGGTGGCGCATACTGGGAGAAGGATAACGCCATAGCACAGCGTTCTTACGCCAACTCACCCCACAAACTCGTTGGCAACTGGGACTCACCCATTATGATCATCACCGGCGAGAGAGACTACCGCATACCTTACAGCCAGTCATTGGAGGCCTTCACTGCAGCACGCGTTCAGGGCATCGACGCACGCCTTGTGTCGTTCGAGAACGAGGCTCATCAGGTATTCCAGCCCCAGAACAGTGTTGTCTGGAACCGCGAATTCTTCAGCTGGTTAGATAAGTATCTCAAGTAGTTGATACATAGAGGTATAGCTTCTAAAACACGTTAACCACGAGGATTCGACAACGGCACAACCGCCCGCTCGAATCCTCGCTCTTTTTTACCATTTCAGCCCATTATTTGCCAAAATGTGAAGCGCGGCTTAGCAATGCGAAAAACTATTTTGTTGTTTAGGAAAAATTAGCTATCTTTGTGCGATTATAGATATAAGTGATTGTGAGACAGTTTTTCGATACCATACTCGAGCATTACCAGTGGCAGGGAGTAGCCCTCGTGGGGGTACTTATACTACTCTTTTTCGTGCAAATATTCTACTACGCGATAGTCTACAACCGTATATACCGATTCCGCCTTATGCGTCGTCGTCGCAAGATTCTCGACACCCCACCAATATCGGTTATCGTGGCCGTAAGAGGCGAGAACGAGAGCTTTATGACAGACGAGCTGCCTGTGCTACTCCAGCAGGAGTACGATCACTTCGAGGTGGTTGTGGTCTATATCGGCGGTAATATGGAGTACTATGAGCAGCTGCAACTAATACGCGACAACCACTCGAACATGCGTCTTACGCGCATGGGTGGTGACGACCGAATCTATATCTCTACAAAACAGGCTCTAAACGTTGGTATAAAGTCGGCACAGTACGACTCGTTGCTCTTCACCACTCCAGGTGCCGTGCCCCGCTCCGAGCGATGGGTGTCGCTCATGGCCAAGGGCTTTGAGCACGGCATGGTGGTAGCTGCCCCCGCAGTGCCGAGCTTCGAGCACAACACGCTCAAGACCTACATTATGCGCATGGTGGAGTTTCACCGCGAGCGTAACGCCATGTCTCGTGCCGTGAGAGATAAGCTTTACTACGCACCACGCTGCAACTATGGCTACACACGTCGTCTGTATGAATCGACACGCGGCTTCAACTACCTGGGCATCGACATCGGCGACAACGACCTATACCTTCAGGCCATCACCACGCCCGAGCGTACCGCCGTGGTACTCTCACGCTACTCGATAGTAGAGGAGGAGCGTCCCGAGAGGTGGAGCGAGTGGATGGAGCTCATGCGCTACTACTCGTCGACGAGGCGTTACTACCCCGCAATGGCAAAGAGTCTTCCCCGTCGTGAGCGCGGCAGCCGCATACTCTTCTTCCTCGTAGCCATTACGGCCATCGCCATACTTCCTCTGGAGCTAAAGTTTGGAGCGATAGGTCTTGTCCTTTTGCGCTACATTATCGTTGTATGGTCATCACGACGCACAGCAAACCGCTTAGGTGAGCGTAACGTAGCTCTCAAATATTGGATCTACGACCTCATTGGTCCCATTGTGGAGTGGAGGATAGAGTCTAAACCCAGCCATAAAACACCCAAGCTATGGAGATAGATGACTATATCGTTGCTTCGGACGCACGCCTTGTAGAGCTTGCCGCCGAGGGTGATCAACACGCCTTCGAGTACCTATTCACGCGCTATCGCGATGCGTTGACACACCTGTTCGAGCAACGTTTGGGTGACAAGGCCATGGCCAGCGATCTGTTGCAGGAGACCTTCATAAAAGTATATCTCCACCTTGATAACTACTCGAAGAGCTACACCTTTGGCCAGTGGATATACACCATAGCGCGCAACACATTGATAGATCACCTACGTCGCCGTGCCGACGATGTAGCCATCGACGAACGTTTCCGCGCACCTTTGGCAACAACGCCATCGCCCGAGGAGTCGGTCATCATAAACCAGAGCCGCGCACACTTCTACGCAGGCCTCGAGGAACTCTCGGAGGAGTATCGTAGAGTGATTGAGATGCGCTTCTTGGAGGAGTACTCCTACGAGGAGATTGCCGAGAAACTCGGCAGACCGCTAAATACGGTGAAGACTCAGATACGACGTGCCAGGGCGGCAATATGCAAGATACTTATCGAGAAGGAGTAAAAGTATGAACCACGAACTTATCATAAAATATTTTCCGGAGCTTAGTCCACGACAGATCGAGCAATACGAGCGTCTTGGCGAGCTATACGCGGAGTGGAACAGCCGAATAAACGTTATCTCGCGCAAGGATTTGGAGCACCTCTACACACGCCACATCCTCCACTCTCTGGCCATAGCCAAGGTCTGCCGCTTCGAGCCCGGAGCAAAGGTAGTAGATATTGGCTGTGGTGGAGGCTTTCCATCTGTGCCTCTGGCTATCATGTTTCCCGAAACGGAGTTTGTGGGAGTTGACTCGATAGGCAAGAAGATACGTGTTGTGGAGGGCATCACCGAGGGTGCTGACATCAGAAACCTACGCGCCATAAACTCTCGTGCCGAGCAGCTTGGCGAGAAGTTCGACTACGTGGTATCGCGTGCCGTAACCGAAATGGCAAGGTTCATGCCGTGGGCATGGCCACTGCTACGTAAGGGTACGGACAAGGGCTCGCTACCAAATGGTGTACTCTACCTCAAGGGTGGCGATCTGGCCGAGGAGTTAGCCCTCACGCGCCGCAGATGGGACATCTACGACATACGCACGATGTTCGACGATGAGTTTTTTGAGACTAAGAAGGTGGTATATACGCCTTACAAATAACCGTAGCACAACAAACTCTGTGATATAACTCCAGCGGGATGCAAGAGAGTCTTGAGTGATACGCAATAACAGAACGCAAACAATACACAATTACACAATAACTAAAAACCAACTAAGACTATGGAGAAAGTAAAAGTATTAATCATCGGTAGCGGTCCTGCTGGCTTCACAGCAGCAATCTACACCTCACGTGCTAACCTCTCACCCGTACTCTACGAGGGTATCGAGCCTGGCGGTCAGCTCACAACAACAACCGAGATCGAGAATTTCCCCGGCTATCCCGAGGGTATCACCGGTACGCTTATGATGGAGGATCTCCGCAAGCAGGCATTGCGTTTTGGTGCCGACGTTCGTCGCGGTATCATCACCGACCTCGACCTTTCGGAGCGCCCATTCAAGGTTACAGTTGACCATGAGCATCAGATCGAGGCTGAGTCAATTATCGTATGTACTGGTGCTACAGCTAAGTACCTCGGTTTGGAGTCTGAGGCCAAGTACCGCGGCATGGGCGTAAGTGCATGTGCTACGTGCGACGGTTTCTTCTACCGCAAGCGCGATGTTGCCGTTGTTGGTGGCGGTGATACTGCTTGTGAGGAGGCTACCTACCTCGCATCTATCTGCCGTAAGGTGTACCTTATCGTTCGTAAGGACTACTTGCGTGCATCGAAGGCCATGCAGGAGCGTGTGTTCAACACTCCCAACATCGAGGTATTGTTCGAGCACAACACCGTTGAGGTATTGGGCGACGATGAGGGCGTAACTGGCGCACTCCTCAAGCACAGCGTAACCGGTGAGGAGCGCACCATCGATATTATGGGCTTCTTCCTTGCTATTGGTCACCATCCCAACACCGAACTCTTCAAGGGTAAGTTGGAGCTCGACGAGGAGGGTTATATCAAAGTCGTTCCCGGCACATCAAAGACCAATATCGAGGGTGTATTTGCCGCTGGCGACGTGAAAGATCCTCACTACCGTCAGGCAATCACCGCTGCAGGTTCGGGTTGTATCGCCGCGCTTGACTGCGAGCGTTATCTACTCAGCAAATAGCATCATCGGATGGCTATTTCGGTTACCATACTCGGCAATGCTTCGGCCAAGCCCACCACTACGGCACATCCATCGGCTCAAGTTGTCAACATCAACGAGCAACTTTTTCTGATGGATGCAGGCGAGGGTGTGCAGCGACAGATGGCTCGATGTGGCATATCACCACTCAAACTTAGAGCCGTATTTTTGTCACATCTGCACGGAGACCATCTCTATGGATTGTTTCCGCTACTCTCGACATTAGGGCTTTATGGAAGGCGTACGCCTCTGCGCATCTACGCACCGCGTCCTTTCGGAGCGATGCTGGAGGGATTTCTCTCGCTCTTCGAGAGAGATCTGCCATACACTCCCGAATGGGTCGAAGTAGATACGACAAAACATCAAATAATATTCGAGAACGACACAACCGAGATATGGTCTTTGCCTCTGCGTCATAGAGTGCCTACGACAGGATACCTATTCCGTCAAAAAGAACCGCCACTCAACGTAAGCAAATATAGCATAGAGCGTTACAAACTCTCTGTTTCGCAAATCGTAACAGCCAAACGAGGCGAGGATATCGCATTGGAATCGGGCGAAATACTCCCCAATTCGCTACTCACATATCGCCCCTATG
>CALBKP010000104.1 GCA_937895825.1 uncultured Alistipes sp.
CGCCTTACCCTCCTTAATAAGACGGATGGCAAAGTCCCACAACTGCTGGAAGTAGTCCGAGGCGTAGTACTCTGCACCCCATTTAAAGCCGAGCCACTCGATATCCTCCTTGATTGCATCTACATACTCGACATCCTCCTTTGTGGGGTTTGTATCGTCGAAACGAAGGTTACATACGCCACCATAGCGCTGAGCAACGCCAAAATCGAGGCAGATGGCCTTGGCGTGGCCGATATGCAGATAGCCGTTAGGCTCGGGCGGGAAGCGGGTCTGCACACGTGTCTTACCCTTAGCTATCGCCTCCTCGATAACCTCCTCCACGAAGTTCAACGACTTCTCCTTAACTTCAGTAGTAGTCTCTATTGCCATAATAATCTATGTTTTAATTACTTATTACTCTTTCTCAGTTTAATTCCATAATCCAAATCCACGCTCAGTTGCAGCCACTGTCGCGTTCCCCAGCCTCGGCCATCGTACTCGGCCGTGATGCCTGCCTCAATGGCAAGAGTATCGTTAAAGAAACGTCGCCCATACGACAGGCTTATAGCGTCGTAGATGCCACCCTTAGCGACATTATACTGCGGCTGGCCGAAGTAGACATTCGTCCCATAGCGGTCGTAGTAGGTGAACAAGCGTCCACGCGAGGAATAGAGGCGGTTCGAAAGACGCACATCGTACCACTCGACCTCCACAAATAGCTCAGCACCATGGGGATACTGCCACGTATGCTCGTTTATTCTGTCGCGCTGCAACGACTGTACATACTGCAAACGCAGATCGAAATTTATGAGTCGAGCCCTCTTATTGGCGCTAAACCTATAACCTACATAGGGCGTAAGCATCAAGTTATCAACCACGCCATCCAACGTGTCGGGATTGTAGTCCTTGGCGTAGTGACCCATATAGAAGTCATAACCAAAGTATAATGCGTCGATATTCATACGTCCCGACGACATAATCATAAAGGCCTCACGCGTATCAAAGTCGCGCATACCAGTATAGTCCATGGCAAACTCCACGTACGAGTCCTTGTACTTGTTATCCTCGTAGCGTACCAGCACACCACCGATGCGGTTGTTGTAGTAGCGGTAGTCGCGGTCGAAGAAGAGGGGTGAGCTAAGGCCTCGCATCTCGCTACGCGGAAAGATACCCGCCAGCACCTTCATCCTCGGTGCACGGTAAGCGTAGTAGAGCTGTACGTTGGCATCCGACAAGAACTTAGAGTTATGGCCGAAGTCCTGCACCATATCCACAGCAAAGGTTAGCTCGTTGTACTTAGCCCACACCACACCTACCTTGGGCGTAAGGCGTGCGCTAAAGAGCGTACCAGACTCGTCGAACTCCATGCCAGCATACTCGCGGTTATCGAAGAGCGTGGTGAAGTCGGCACCTAAGCGTAGCTCCTGAGCAGTGAGAGTACCGCTACCCCCCCCCACAAGCAGCACCACAAGTAGTGCTATATGTAGCATGAATCTGCGCATAGGCCTACCGATAAAAAAACATTTCAGCGCAAAATTACTCAAAATATTTTATATTTTATTACTTTTGTGGTGTAATTTATAAAAAAACTTAAAAAGGAATTTAAAACATAGCCACAATATGCGTAAACTAACCAACTATGAGCTTGGCCGCCCAACGATAGAGGAGTATGCCGAAAGAGAGAAACTACCTATTGTAGTGGTACTTGACAACGTACGCTCGGCACAGAACGTAGGCTCGTTCTTCCGCACGGCAGATGCCTTTGGCATCGAGCAGATAGCCCTTGCGGGCATCACCTCCACACCTCCGAATCGCGAGATACACAAGACTGCCCTGGGTGCTGAGCTGAGCGTGGTATGGAGCTACTACCCCACAACCCTCGAGTGCGTTCAGAGACTCCGCGAAGAGGGCTACAAAATCATTGCCATCGAGCAGATTGAGGGTGCTACGATGCTCGACAAGTTCCGCGCAGCAAGCGACACAAAGTACGCCCTTGTGTTTGGCAACGAGGTGGAGGGGGTTGACCAGGCGATTGCCGACATCGTGGACGGCGCGATCGAGATTCCGCAGGTGGGCACAAAGCACTCGCTAAACGTCTCGGTCTCAGCTGGCGTGTTGATGTGGGAGTTTTTCAGACAGCTGAGGTAACAATAATCAAACGAGGAGGCTTATGGCCTCCTCGTTAGTTCATATATCAGACATTAGAAATAGTAACTAACTCCTACCGTTGGACTTAGTGATAGACCGAGGTTGACTGTGTGTGTAGAAATATTATATTTAGACAACAGTGAGTAGCTAAACGACAATAGACTCGCAGATAAACCAATATGATCTGTTGGGCGATACTCGAAGTTCGCAATAGATAGACCTAACGCAAAACCTGGAATACTTTCACCGCCAGATATACCACACGCAAACGCAAGATCTAATCTTGGAGCATAAAATAGACTATCGCAAATCGGAATATAGTAGCTTAATGCTGGGCCTACGACAATGGCATGCACCGCGTCATCACCACCAGTTAGATCATAAGCTAATCCCAATCCAAGTCTAAATCTATCTGCTACAAAACAACCTATATCGACCCCCAAACCAAACTCTACTGCCGTAGCACTCTCACCCCCAAGAGCAACAGAAGATAGTCCAATACCCAAGTTACCACCTATATTCCAATCACCCTTTTGCTGAGCTGAGAGAGAAGATACAGATAGGCCTATAATTGCCACAAGACAAAGTAAAACTCGTTTCATAATTAATGGATTTAAATATTAACTTATAACAAAGTTAGTGAAATTTTATGGATAATTTTAAGTTTGGCAATAATTAATGAAAATATCTGTAAAAATTTTGCTAAAACAAAAATAAGTCGTATATTTGCACCGCTCTTTTACAAAGAAGTGGTTTAAGGAGGGTTGGGTGAGTGGCTTAAACCAGCAGTTTGCTAAACTGCCGATATCGTAAGGTATCCGCTGGTTCGAATCCAGTGCCCTCCGCTTTTTTAGAGTTTTGTTGCGACCGAGGTATCTCGGTCCTTTTTTTTGTTATATCTGCATCACCTTGTGCAAGCACGTTATCACGGACGTTTTTTGTGGTAATGATGCAGGCGTTGTTCGCGAGCATGGGTTCTATGAGTTATATAGGTTACGTGAGTATGGCGGACTCAGCCCTAAAGTTATTCAGCCCTACTTAACCCATTTGCCCCAATTAACCCCACAGATAGACCTATTTCTTGTCAGAAGGTGGGGATAGACTCGATACATCGTAAAAGAGATGACCACGGGATAGTACTATGATTACAACCCGTGGCCATTCAATCTTCAGGGGTATGCCGAAAATGCCCCCATATTACAAGAAATTACTTTTCGAACTTAGCCTTTGCCTTCTCCAACTGACGCTTAATTATATCCATCGAATTGTCTATCGCCTCCTCAAAGGTAAATGCTCGCTCCTCAACACGGATATCGCTACCCGGCACGTGGAACGATACTACTACTACTTTGTTGCCCTTTTCTGAGTCGGGGTCGAGGCGCAAAACAACCTCAACATCACCTGCTCTCTCATCGACAAAGCGATCCAATCTATCCATCTTCTTCTGAATGAACTCAATGAGCTGCTTGCTCGCATCGAATTTTAATGACTGAATCTGTACGTTCATAGGTCATAAAGTATTAAGTTTATATATAGTGTGAGAGTTCGCATGACCCTCACTGTCCAAACATGCGCTCACAAAAACCTGTCACTCTCCATCTGTTGTGCCACCTCGCGGATGTGCTGCCTCGTAGACCTCCTTGAGTCGCTCGAAGTCGTTATGCGTATATACCTGCGTGGCACGCAACGAGCCATGACCTAAAAGTTCCTGTATCTCGCGTAGATCGGCACCATCGTTAAGGAGGTGAGTAGCAAAGGTATGCCTCAACACGTGGGGCGAAGCCTTACCCTGCACACCCGACATCTTGAGCCTACGCTCAACGATGCGCTCGACGGTGCGACGACTTATACGCTCACCTTTCTTCGATAAAATTAGTGCTTTTTTTTGACTTGTGCAAATATTTTGTGAAGAAATTAGACTAAAATATTTTTTTAGTATCCCTTTGAGCGAGCCAACGATTGGCTGCACACGCTCCTTACGTCCCTTACCCACAACACGTAACGCCGACATATCGGCAGCGAGATCCTCTGCATTAGCATCGACAAGCTCCGCAAGGCGTAGACCCGACGTATAGATAAGCAGGATGATAAGAGCATCGCGCACACGCTCGAAGTCTTCAGAGTAGATGTCGTTGCGTAGCTCCTCGACGACATCCATCATGCGCGTATCGGGCACGAAAGCTGGCAGGCGGCGAGGAGTCTTATAGCCATGTACTCCGGCAAAGATGTCGTGCTCGACGACCTTATGGCTAAGCATCCAGCGCCACAGCGTGCGTAACGATGCGATGGTGCGATTCACCGACGAGGCACGCAACCCTCGCTCCTCGAAGAGCGACGTTGACCAATCTATGATATCCTCGCGCTTGATGCGTGTGGGCTCGAACGTCTCGCGCGTGACCCCGAGCCACGACAAGAAGTCATCGACATCGCGGCGATAGTTACGCACGGTGAGCGGCGATAGACGACGCTCAGCCTCGAGCCACACGATAAAGTCATCAATAACGTTCATAATCCCCCACACTCAACATATAACATCTCGTCGTATCGCCACTGTGCAGCTTCACATATAGCCCTTCCTCCGTACACTTCACACCAGCGAGCTCTCCTCCATCCATAGCCACACGTCCAACGACATGCATGCAGCCATCGTCTATGCAGCCGAAGATAACCTCTCCACCTGTAACGGCAAAAAGCTCGCCAGCGGGGAGGAGATAGAGCTCGTCGGCAAGCATAAGATGGTCACCATAAGCATCGTGCAAAGAGAAGACAGTCCCGTGTGATGACATTGAAGCAACGATGCTCAGCGCCTCAGTATAATTGTGATCAACAGCGCGATTATAACAGCCATCCCAGGCGATAAACTCCGATGCTATGTGTTGTTCCAAATTATCTGTAAGTCGAGGGGCGGCGAGTGGCTCGACGGTACTATCAACGGAATTATACTCGCCGATAGCTATCTCGCGCGGCGCGCATACAGCCACCGCAACGGCCATATCGTCGTAGTGCGGGGTGCAATCGAGCCTTGCCGATGCTTCAGCCATAGCAGCACCCTCACTTAAGGCCGTGACCACCGCACCATAGCGGCGCATATAACGCCGCTTACACACCTTACGTAGCTTGGATGTCGCGCCATGCTTACCGATAGCATAGGCGTAGTTATATACATCGTAGCTATGCAGCGGGTTGCCCCAGCGCTTGAAGAGGTAGGCAGGGGACTGTACAAGCATGGCCATATCCTCCGAAGCTGCCGAGCCATCCATCGGGCGTAGCACCTCGTATATATATAGGTATAGCGAACGTAGGTGTTTGTTGCGCGTGGGCGTGGTGACGATACCCCACAACTGCTCGCGCTCGGTAGCGCTAAGCTCGTTGAGGCGACCAACAGAAGAGCGTACTTCAACGGGAACCTTGGGCGAAGCCAGCACCGTAGCCCGTTGGCGCGAGTCATAGTCGCTCCAGGGACGTTGTGCCGAGGCTGCACCGAGCGTGAGGGCAAATGCGATGATAGGTAAGAGCCACCGCATAGGCCACTACTTGAAAAACTTGTAATGGAAGAGAAGCAGGTAGACAACAGCCACCGAGATATAGGCATCTGCAACGTTAAACACCGCGCCGAAGAAGTAGCCATCGCCACCCACGAGGAAGCTGAGCCACGAGGGGCAGTTCTCCCAACGGAATAGTGGCAGATGAATCATATCGACGACCTTACCCATAAGGAAGCCGCCGCCCTGCTGTGTGTCGAGCAGGAGGCCGTAGAACATACTGTCGACCATATTACCGATAGCACCCGCAAGGATGAGCACCGCACCGACGATAACGCCCTTGGGCACCTCCGAGCCCTTGCGCAACAGATAGCGTATGCCATAGATAAGGGCACCTATCATCACTATACGGAAGATGCTGAGCACGATTTTTCCCCAGTCCACGCCGCCATCGCCGCTGCCGAGCTGCATGCCGAAGGCGAAGCCGTTATTCTCGACATAACATAGGTTGAACCACGAGAAGACCTCGATCTTATCGCCCACCTCGAGATTGAAGTGTATAAGCATCTTGACGATCTGGTCGATGACGACGAGCAGAACTACCCATAATGCTATCTTATAACCTCTTGACATCTTGCACAATCCCATAATAATCAACGATATAAATAAGTTAATTCATTCACAAAAGCCTATTACCCGAAAATAAATTTCGCACAAAGATACTAATTTTAAAAAAAATATGCTACTTTTGTGCCTTGAAACTGATGCCCAGGTGGCGAAATGGTAGACGCGCTCGTTTCAGGTGCGAGTGCTTAGCGGCATGTAGGTTCGAGTCCTATCCTGGGCACAAGGGAGGTTGACGAGGTTCGTCGGCCTCCTTGTCGTTTGGGCGGGGTACGGCGAGAGCATTCGTTACACGAACTGCGTTGGTATATAGAGTTGCTATTATGAGCAAGCTCAACTGCTACTATATATACCAACGGTGCAAAGCACGGCTCTCGCCTATGATACCACAGCATAGCACTGCTCACGGTGGGTAGGTTGCGCGGATAGTAGGGGTAGAATGCTCGGGCTGAGCCCTGCGCTATATCGTATCCGCGCTTCGACTACGTCGTCCGAGTCCTATCCTGGGCACAAGGGAGGTTGACGAGGTTCGTCGGCCTCCTTCTCTTTTGGGTCGAAGAGGGCGAGAGCATTCGCTACACGAACAGCGTTGATATATAGAGTAACTTTAGAGATGCACGCTCTGGCAGAAAGCGATTACATTGACTTGAGCATAGCGAAGAATCTCAATGGTTACACGTATGACTAAGGTCAACACACTCCGCGAGATTCTTCACTACGTTCATAATGACAACGCAAAGACAATTGGTAATTGGTAATGGGTTACATGGGAGACTGGGTTATATAGGCTCTATGAGTCTGAGTATCACTCAAGACCTTTGCCAGCTGGACTCATTTAACCCATCTGACCCACTTGCCCCATCTGACCCACAGAATATAATCAGTATTGGCAATTAACAGAGGTAGGGATAACGTGTCGCGAGCTCCTTTACGTTTTATGGGTATTAGAAATAATACCCACGAGGTGGTATACTAAATAAAAAAGCAGCACCCCGAAGGATGCTGCTTTTGACCATTAGTTTGTGCAATCAATTACTTCAAACCCTCTTCAGTACCAGGAGTCCAAGGATCGCCATCCATTATGTTGCCGCTGATAACAGCAGTACCAGCTGAAACTTTGAACTCGAACCAGTTTCTGTGAGGATGCTCCTCTGAATTAGTCACTGTGTTATTTGTAAATGTAAAGGTATGACCAGCTGTAAGAGTACCAGCCTTAATAAGGCCACCTTTGCAATAATTGAAGTTACATCCGTTAACTGTCAAATCGCCATCAAAGCCAGACTGTGGCATGATTGCCCAAGATACAACGCTGTCGAAAGTACAGCCATCAATCTCAAGTGACTTGTAGCTACCCCATGCGTAGATAGGATAACCAAGATCCTTGAAAGTACAGCCAGTAAGCTTGATAGATGCGTTATTGTTCAAGCCAGAGATACCGCGACCAGCCTTAGCACCAGTACCAGTAAAAGTACAACCATCAACAACGAGGTTGTCAATCTGTGCGTTAGCGTCAATTACGATACCGCAGTCAGCAGTAGCACCAGTGTACTCGAAGTTTACGCCCTTAAGAGTTACATTCTCGAGCTTAGAGTCTGCAGTTGTCTTGAAGATCATAACAGCACCCTCAGCACCCTTAATTGTAACGTTCTTCAACTCAGCAGCAGTAACTGCGCCGTAATTTACATTCTCAGACAAGGCGATTGTGCTACCCTCCTCTGCGTTTGCGATAGCGTCAGCAAGACCAGCAGCGTCCTCAACAACAACGGGAGCCTTTACTACCCAGTTAGAACCCTCCTTCGTAACAGTGCAGCCAGGAGCTACCCACTTAGTAGGATTGAAGCCGAAAGTACCGCCGTAGATGATAGTCTCGCCATCACCCCTAATACCAGCTTTATAATCAGCATGAGTTGAAGCCTTACCAAATGTACCGGCGTTGATGATAACCTTAGCACCTGCGCCGCAGTAAACGTAAGCACGCTTCAGGTTGTCTGCAGGATCCCAGCTATATGAACCACCGTTTACGGTAATAACAGAACCCTCACCAGCAGCATAGAAGATATATCGACCGCTCGTGCTACTTGAATCAATATATGCAGAACCGCCATTGACAGTAACCTTAGAGCCATCAGCAGCAGCGATAGCACCACCACCAGAAACGATATTTGCATCATTAACTACAACCTCAGCACCCATATTTGCAATCAAGCCATAGTTAGATGGATCACCCAAATTAAGATTATGGCCATCAACATTAAGAGTTACGTTGGTACCACTAGCCTGCAAGGTCTTATTCTCCTCTACATCAGCTGTAAATGAATAAGTACCATTAGGAAGCATAACGATAAACTCCTCGCTATCATTGATATAATCAGCGATCTTATCTGCCTTAGGCATAACGATAACACGAACGGCAAGAGCATTAGCTACGGTCTCTGTCTGTCCAGCATACGTGTTATTCTCGTCCTTAACGTTAGCATGCTTCCAACCGATAATTCTACCAGCGTCAGCGGGCTTATCCTCGCTATACTCAGCGGTCATATCAGCTGTGATATAAGAGCTCTCAATATAGTTACCAGTAACCTCAGAAGCAAGATTAGCAGCACCTACGATACCACCGACCTTGCGGTAAGCTGTGATCTTGGCATTCTTAACAGTACAATCCTTAACCCAAGCAGTACCACCATCAGCTGCGAGGTAACCAGCAATAGCACCTACGTTGTTAGCGTCGTTCTTCTCATAAGGAGTAGACAAAACGATAGCGTCGTCAACGTGGCAGTTCTCAATCTTAGTGCAGACAGCGTCAGCAACGATAACAGCAGCCTTGTAGTTACCATAAACCTCAGCGTTCAATACTGTGAGGTTCTTAATAGTTGCGCTGGGGCAGTAGCCGAACAAACCAGCAGATACCTTACCTGTCTCGTAAACGAAGAGACCCTCGATCTTGTGGTTATTACCATCGAATGTACCTGAGAATTTGCAACCAGTAGTACCGATAGCAGTCCAACGCTCGTCGTTGAGGTGGATATCCTTCATAAGACGGAATGTCTCACCCTTGAAGCTGACACCAGCAGCACGTGTGCCACCATTTACCTGAGCTGCCAACCAAGCAAGCTCCGAAGCCTCGTAAATCTCATAAACACCGTCAACCTTCTTGGGCTCAGCAATAGCCTTGCCATCCCAAAGCTGATACTCGTAGTAACCTGCGAAGTTGTCGTCGATACGTACCTCGATATCAGTAGCAGTAGTCAATACGTTACCAATAACGGTTGTGAGGAAGTTACGCTGTACTGGGATATCAGTAGCGAACTCAGTAACCTTGATAGGCTCACCGATAGGCTCCTTAGTGTCGTAAACCTCCATCACGAAGTGGTAAGCATCCTGCTCGTCATCAGCAAGGATGTAGTCGGTGAAGAGGGTCATGTGAGTATGACGGCTAACACCGTTATCGTTGGTCACACCATACTTAGCGAAGTCGTCGTAATCAGCAGTGTAGAAGTGGTTAGCGAGGCTCTCCTTAGTTACGCCATCGTTGTAGCCTGACTCGAACTCAAACCAATACTCCTCCTTCTCCTCGACTTTACCAATCTCACCAGTAAGAGCATTAAATGACTGAGGGTGCTTAGCAGTGTAAGCAACCTTCACACTCTTAGGCTCTACGTTGAGGTTGAGTTCCGCAAGGTCGGTAGCGATAACGCGGAGCTTACCGTAGGGACGCTTCAAAACGATCTCCTGGGGAGCAGCGTTAGAAACGCGGATGTCCTTAGTAGCGAAGTAAGCATCGGTACACTCGTCGTTGATGCCGTCCTCGGTGATTGTGATGTCAGCCAAGGTCTCACCAATGATGTGGTGCTTACCAAGGTTTGCCTGAGCCTTGTAACCCTGATCGAGGTCAGTATCCTGCCACAAGCCATCCTCAACGAAGTCTGCGAATACTACAAAGTGGTAGTCACGGTTAGGAACGAGGCGAAGCTCGAACTTAACGGGCTGGTACTCGTCAACGATTATAACCTGACGATCCTTAACAGGAGTAGCACCCTCATAAGTCTCACCAGCCTCAAGATCTACTGCGTCGTAAACCTCCAAAGTGTAACGGAGGTCGACATCGCCCCAGTCATCACGGAACTGGTCGCCACGTGGGGCACCCTGCAAATAGTCGATAGCACCAAAAGCACTATCCATAGCGTTCTGTGTGTCAGCACCATCCTTACCGGCACGTGTAGCACCAAGATCGGGAGCACCTACAGAAAGCTCGAAGTTGACCTCACCCTTAGCGTTCTGCTTAACGCCATCGAAGTCATTCTGACATGATGCTAAACCAAGCACCAATGCCGCCAAAGCAAAAAACTTAGCTTTCATAATTGTTTGTTTTAAAAAGTTATAAGTAAATTGTAAAAAATTTCAAATTAACGCGGCTTATTGTACTACAATACTCAGGCCAAAAGTAATCGGCAACTTGCCACAAAATTCAACCAATTGACCACGCCATACATAGCCAATAAGGGAGAGTGAGATCCGCAAAATCCCCCCCCCCTCAGCGAGTTACGCGATTAGACGCTGAATTTCATACCCAATAAAGTTGTTCCACAACTCCATAACACCCTACACATCAGGCGTTAAAATCGCGAAAACACACTACAAATATATGTCAAAAATTATAAAAATACAAGAGCTTAAGAGTATTTTTATACCAAAAATTATCAACGAAAAACAATTTGTACTAAACAAATAATTTTGAAGTAATACGATAAGGACAAAGAAGAAACTCCAGATGTTACAGTCGAACATCTGGAGTTTAAATCAATAAGAAGCTGTTTGAATTTTATTTCGAGATTAGTTGAGAGCTATTTTTTGCAGCAACGAACAAACTCATTCAATAAAATTTAAAACAGTTTCTAAATTGCATCAAAACTATTTATCTTTCATTTGCATCCTCATACATCTGCTGAGTAAAAACAAAAGTAAATACCTTAGAGTTGTCGTCGATGATTTCCTCTTGCCAAAGGGAATCATTTAACAATCCATAATTGGCAGAATGCATCTCCTTAACATAATTATCATTAAACCCAATAGCACGATTATAAAATATCTCAACATGAGCAAAGCACTCTCCAAATGTCTGAAAATCAGCAATAGATGATATTCCATCAACCACATCACAATACGAATCAACATAGTGCGGAGTCACGTCATCATAACCTCGCTCCAAATATGTAATAAGCATTGGCACATCTGTTTCATTTATAATGCGAAAATATGTGTAGAATGCATCATCCTTTTCCTTACTCATATCAATCTCGGTAAGTTGCACCTCTGGCTTCTCAAGAACGCTATCTACACTCTGCCTTGTTGCATCACAAGCAACATTAAATACAATAACACAAGTTATTAAAATAAACACACTCCGTTTCATAACTACCCTTTTTAATAATTATAAATTTCCTCATTTTCAATTTGTTCGTACATTTCAAATAAATCATTCACATCTTGTGTGGGTATATTTAAATTAAGCTCCGATATATGTTGTATCAAGTCACTTTTTATTTCCGCCAATGATGAATTATTAAATACTAAACTTTCTATTAGCTGAATACCACCACTAACTCTGATTTTATCATTGGGATACAAACTCGAATTAAACCATTCTCGCTGATTTAAACCATCTGTAATATCTATAAATATGGGAGAATACCTATTTTGGGTATTCTGTACTCTATAATAAACCAACATTTTATCGAATCCATTGCAAATATAACTAAAAATATATTTAATTCCAAAGTCCATTTTTAAATTTTGACATTTTGTTTGTATATTTGCCACCCGAAACATAACAACGTTGACATATGGCACTTATTGATGAAATTACGAAACGCCGCACGTTTGCCGTCATCGCACACCCAGATGCCGGTAAAACAACACTCACCGAGAAGCTCCTGCTATTCGGTGGTGCTATCCACGTGGCAGGCGCAGTGAAGAGCAACAAGATAAAGAAGGGCGCAACATCCGACTTTATGGAGATCGAGCGTCAGCGTGGTATTTCGGTGGCGACATCGGTGATGGGTTTTGAGTACAAGGATGTGAAGATCAACATCCTCGACACCCCGGGTCACGAGGACTTTGCCGAGGATACATACCGCACGCTAACGGCCGTGGACTCGGTAATCATCGTAATCGACGGTGCCAAGGGTGTCGAGACACAGACACGCCGACTGATGGAGGTGTGTCGCATGCGCAATACCCCCGTGATCGTCTTTATCAACAAGCTCGACCGCCCGTCGAAGGATCCGTTCGACCTGCTCGACGAGGTGGAGCGCGAGCTCAAGATCAAGGTGCGCCCATTGGCGTTCCCCATATCGTCGGGCGACACGTTCAAGGGAGTCTACAACATCTACGAGAAGAACCTCTCGCTCTTCACCTCAGACGAGCGACAGACAGCCGATGCCTCGACCGTGAATATCAGCGACCTCGCATCACCCGAGATTGAGAAGTACATAGGCGACAAATTTGCCACGCAGCTGCGCGAGAACATCGACCTTGTGGAGGGTGTCTACGAGCCCTTCAACCGCGAGGATTACCTCTCGGGCGAGTTAGCTCCCGTATTCTTTGGCTCGGCAGTTAACAACTTCGGCGTGAGAGAGTTGCTCGAGTGCTTCATACGCATTGCACCATCGCCACGCAACGCTACAACCGAGACTCGTATGGTTGAGCCATCGGAGCCTAAGCTCTCAGGCTTCATCTTCAAGATTCACGCCAACATGGACCCCAACCACCGCGACCGCATCGCCTTTATGAAGATATGTTCTGGCCGCTTCGAGCGCAACAAGAACTACCTCCACGTGCGTAGCGGCAAGCAGCTGAAGTTCTCATCTCCCACAGCATTTATGGCCGAGAAGAAGTCGATTATCGACGAGGCATTCCCTGGCGACATCGTGGGTCTGCACGATACTGGTACGTTTATGATTGGCGATACCTTCACCGAGGGCGAGAAGCTCAAGTTTACGGGCATCCCGTCGTTCTCACCCGAGCACTTCCGCTATATCGAGAATGCCGATCCGCTGAAGTTCAAGCAGTTGGCAAAGGGCATCGACCAGCTCATGGACGAGGGTGTGGCTCAGCTCTTTACCTCGTCGCTCAACGGCCGCAAGATTATCGGCACGGTGGGAGCCTTGCAGTTCGAGGTTATCCAGTATCGTCTGGAGCATGAGTACGGTGCCAAGTGCCGCTGGGAACCCATCTCGATACACAAGGCCTGCTGGATAGAGTCGGAGAACGAGGCACAGCTCGCCGACTTCAAGCGTCGTAAGCATACTAACATGGCGGTAGACAAGCATGGCCGCGATGTCTTCCTCGCCGACACGAGCTATGCACTTGCTCTGGCACAGGAGAACTTCAAGGATATACGTTTCAAGTTCACATCCGAGGTATAGCCTAAGATTACCTAAAGACCGCATATTTAGTTAGTCTAAAAGTCTGCACGATGTATAAGTGTGCAGACTTTTTTCGTTATTCGCGCTGAGGGCTATTGCTTTTACCGCTTTTTTGAGTACCTTTGCTGCCCGAAACAGAGTGACTTAACGAAAAATGCGACTTAAAGGGGAGAGTAAACGTATATTGTTGGGATGGGTGCTTATAGTACAAGTGCTCTTCCATCTATGCAGCTCTACCCTATTCATTCACAGCCACATAATTGATGGTCACGAGATCGTACACTCGCACTTCTTCGCCGGCCCTGTATCCGAGCATAGCCATACGACGGAGAGCGCCGAGAGCATCAAAAATGCAACATACGGTGCAACACTCACGGCTGCAACCACCTCGATAGATGCACCTCTTAGCATCGCAAGCGAGATTCATACTCACATGGCGGAGGTGTTGGCAACTGCCGACATCCTCTATCAATCGCTACGCGCACCGCCCGCAGTGGCATAACATCACATTGTTAACATGTTTTCACGGCATCACCCCCACAATTAGGGATGGTGATCGCTGTAATATACCACGTAATGGCGATTGCCGTGCGCCGTACAATCATATACCTTTGCACCAGAAATTTAGAAACACAAACAGAGATATAACATTATGAAACGAATCATCGCACTACTACTAATCATCACGCCACTAATGGCCATGGCTGCTGGCGACCAACCAAAATCGCCTAACGTGGAGATCGTGAAGCGCGAGATAATCAAGGAGTCGGACACCAACATCTTCGGACACGTGATCGACATCGAAACGGGCGAGCACCTACCCTACGCCACCATCGCATTCAAGGGCACAACCATAGGTTGCGCTGCAAACAGCACGGGACACTACTACATAAACAATATCCCCGAGGGTATATACACGATAGCCATATCGGCCATAGGATACGAGACTATTGAAGTAGAGTTCGAAGCGGTAATACGCACATCCACAGAGCTTAACTTCTCGCTCACGGAGTCAACGACGATGGTTGACGAGGTTGTCGTATCGGCAACACGTAACGAGACAAACCGTCGTAAGACATCGACCGTCGTAAACGTTGCCTCGTCGAAGTTGTTTGAGGGTACAGCCGCAGCAAACCTCTCGGAGGCGATGAGCTTCCAGTCGGGCTTGCGCGTGGAGAATACGTGCGGCAACTGTGGTGCTCCACAGCTACGCATCAACGGTCTTGAGGGTCAATACTCACAGATATTGCTCGACAGCCGCGCTATATTCTCGTCGCTGGCAGGCGTTTATGGCCTTGACCTTATGCCCGTAGCGATGGTTGAGCGTGTGGAGGTGATACGCGGCGGCGGCTCGGCTCTATACGGCTCATCGGCAATCGGTGGTGTGGTGAACATCATCACCAAGGATCCCGTGCGCAACACTCTATCACTCTCAAACACTACGAATATCTTGGAGGACGGTACGCCCGACATCAACACCTCGCTCGGTGGAGCCTTCGTATCGGACGACTACAAACTCGGTACATATATCTTCGGTCAGGTAAAGAACCGCGGAGCCTACGACCGTAACGACGACGGCTTCTCGGACGTGACGAAGCTACGCTCGGAGACCGCTGGCTTCCGCGCCTACTACAAGACCTCGGCACACTCGCGCCTAACGGCTGAGTATCACCATATTCACGAGTATCGTCGTGGTGGCGACAACCTCGACGAGGCACCACACATGGCAATGATATGCGAGCAACTCGACCACAACATCGACGGTGGCGGTCTGAAGTTCGACTACTTCCCCAACATCAAGCACCGCATGTCGGTATACGCCTCGGCACAGGGCATCGACCGCAGCAGTTACTTCGGTACAGATATGAACCCCAGCGCCTATGGTAAGACCTCGGATCTGACACTCGTGGGCGGCGCTCAGTACACCTTCAACTACAAGGCTGGACTTCCCGCCGAGCTGACGGCAGGTGCAGAGTATAACTACAACTCACTCAACGATATATACCATGCTACGGGTCGTGAGCTTAAACAGAACACCTCGACATTCGGCATCTTTGCACAGAACGAGTGGCGTAGCGACAAGATAAATGTACTTATCGGCTTCCGCCTCGACAAGCACAACATGATAGATAAGCCTATATTCGCTCCGCGTGCGAACGTTCGTTACAGCCCCATCGACGACCTCGGTCTACGTTTATCGTACTCAAGCGGTTACCGCGCACCTCAGGCATACAACGAGGATCTACATATCGACGCGCTGAACCACTCGGTGTCGATCATCGAGATTGACCCCAACCTACGCCCCGAATTCGCGCACTCGCTATCGGCATCGGCCGACTACTACCACAACTTCGGCCGCCTGCAGACAAACATCCTCCTCGAGGGTTTCTACACCATCCTTAACGATGTATTTACTCTGGAGAATACACGTGAAGAGACTGACATTGAGGGCAATAACTTCATCTACAAGGTGCGTCGTAACGCAGCGGGTGCTCGTGTAGGAGGTATCACCGCAGAGGTGAAACTCGGCATACCCAACATCTTCGACGTGCAGCTCGGCTACACCTTCCAGAAGAGTAAGTACGTGGAACCCGAGAAGTGGAGTGATGACGTGGAGGCACAGCGCACAATGTTCCGTTCGCCCGACCACTACGGCTACCTCAACTCTAACTTCTACATCACTAAGAACCTTAACGCCACACTCTTCGGCACGTTCACAGGCCCTATGCTTGTGCAACATGCAGCCTACACCGACCTTATGGGCGTAGAGCACCCCGACTCTGAGGTTATGACCGAGTCGTTCTGGGACTTTGGATTTAAGGTGGGTTATACGTTCCGTCTTTCGAGCATTGTAAACCTTGAGGTTCACGCCGGTATCAAGAATATATTCGACTCATACCAGCGCGACATAGATTATGGAGCTGGCCGTGACTCGGCATATATCTATGGCCCATCGCTACCACGAACATACTTCTTTGGCGTGAAGCTATATCTTTAGCAACCACGCTCAAAGAGCGAAATACGGCTACGCAGACGTAGCAAAGTTAGGAGTGCTGCCGACGAGAGGCCGAGGATAAGGCCGATGACGAGTCCGTGGCACTCCAACTCTATTCCATAGGCAAGGATACAGCCAATGGGGATACTAACAACAAGGTATGAACAGAGCACGATGGGCATGATAACACGCACATCCTGGATACCTCGTAACATACTGATAGACAAACCCTGAACAGCATCCGACAGCTGATAGATGGCAATCAGAAGCATAAGCTCCGAGCTAAGAATCACAACCTCAGCATTATCGGTAAACAGCTCCGTGATAGGCACACGGAAAAGGATAAAGACTACGGCCATAAAGAGTCCCCAGGCCAGACCAAGATGGTATGTTGCATTGACCGTAGGGCGCAACTTTTCGCGTTCGCCCGAACCGTATATATGCGAGACGAGGATTGTCGACGCTGAGCCTATGGCCACGGTAATCATCCACGCCACATTAGCGATACTGAATGCCACCTGCATAGCACCTCCCGCCACCGTTCCGAACGATAGGGCGAGGATAGAGGTGAGAATGAAGGCTGCCGACTCCAAAACCATCTGGAATGATATTGGATAGCCGATGCGCAGCAAGCTGCGCAAGTAACTACGGCGAATGATGCCACGCTCGAAGAATACGCGATAGATACGCAGGCGGTGCGATAAGAAGAAGTAGACGATGATAGCTCCCATCTGCCCCACACGGGCAAGGAGCGTGGCAAGGCCAGCGCCCTCCGCACCCATACTCTCCGAGCCATAGTGGCCGAAGATAAAGACGTAGTTCAGCACGATGTTAACTACGTTACTACCAAGCGTTATCCACATCGCCGTAGAGGTGTTACCGATACCCTCCAAGAACTGCTTGACAGCAAGGAACACCATAAGCGGCAGGATGCTCCATACGAGCATATCGTAGTACGGCAGAGCCATATCCACCACCGCCGTAATATCCTCTCCAGGCGTAGACATCCACTCGCCCAACACACGTATAAAGGGACGCAATGCCAAGGCTACGGCCGTGGCTATCACACCGATAATCATGCAGTACGACATACCGCTTTCGAACAGACGAGCTACCTCGCGACGGTCACCACGTGCGTAGTGTTCGCCAACGAGTGGCGTAATGGCAAGAGCCAGACCGAGGGCAGCAAGGTAGATAAGCAGGAAGAGTGAACTGCCGAGCGACACGGCAGCCAGCGGCGCAGGGTCCTCACCACCATAGTTTCCAACCATCGCCGTATCAGCAAATTGCGTAGTAAGCTGTCCGGCTTGTGCCAACACCACCGGCATAGCAAGATGAAGAATCTGCTTATAGTAGGGGGTATATCTCTTTAACGTAAACATAGGCCACAAAGGTACAACTTTTTTCTAAATTCCTAAGCTATCACCACTAACCACCAAATTATCATCATAATTTCCCGCTCACTCCGAAAAAATGCCCGTTCAGTCATAGAATAGCACCATTTATTAAAATAATTTAAAATTATTTCCCTTTATTAAATAATTGTGTTAACTTTGCACCGTGATATGCTATTTTCATTTGTGAGCGAAAGTTAGGCGACAATTGATTGAGGCATTGCACTACTAAAGTAGAGAAAAATACTATAATAACGGACTAATATGAGTAATGTAAATCTTACCCCCGACTACCTATTTGAGGTCAGCTGGGAGGTGTGCAACAAGGTGGGCGGCATTCACACGGTCATCGCATCGAAGGCTCCTACCGTTAAGCGAATGTTGGGTGACAGCTATATCACCATCGGCCCCGACTTCTCGCAGGATGCTGCAAATCCAGAATTTAAGGAGGACAATACGCTTATGGCGGCGTGGCGCGAGTCGCTCTACAACAAGGGTGTTCGTGTGCGTATCGGTCGTTGGATGATCGAGGGCAACCCTATTGCCATACTTATCGACTTCAAGTCGTTCATTCGCGAGAAAGATAACATCCTCAAGCAGCTCTGGGACTCATACCACGTAGACTCACTCTCGGGTCAGTGGGACTATGTTGAGCCCGTGCTCTTTGGCCACGCAGCAGGTGTGGTTATCGCATCATACGTTGAGAATATGTGCGCTCAGTCACACAAGGTTGTGGCTCACTTCCACGAGTGGATGGCAGCAGCTGGCTCGCTCTACTTGCGCGACAATGCTCCCTACGTGGCAACAGTATTCTCTACCCACGCAACGGTTATCGGCCGCTCTATCGCAGGCAACCGCTTGCCACTTTATAACGATCTTCACAAGTTCAACGCCGACGAGCTCGCTCGCCAGTTCAACGTTATGGCTAAGCACTCGTTGGAGAAGTCGGCAGCAACCTATGCCGATGCATTCCTCACTGTGAGCGACATCACGGCTAACGAGTGTAAATATTTGCTTGGTCGCGAGGTTACTCGCATTACACCTAACGGCTTCGAGAATGGCTTTGTACCCGAGGGCGAGGAGCTTGCAAAGGTACGCGAGGCTGCACGTAGCAAGATGATCAAGGTTGCGGAGGCTACATGGGGCTGTGAGTTCCGTGGTGAGCCCCTTATCGTAGCAACGAGTGGTCGTTACGAGTACCGCAACAAGGGTATCGACGTATATCTCGAGTCGTTGAAGCAGCTCGCAGCATCGAACCTCGACCGCGACATCTTGGCAATCGTAGCTGTTCCTGCGGCTACCGTAGGTGCTCGTCAGGATCTTATACAGCACTTGGAGAATAAGGATGTAGCTATCGACCCCGCACAGAAGCGTTACCTTACGCATTACCTCGAGTCGGAGGCTTGGGATCAGGTATCGCAGAGCATCGAGGGCAGCATCCTCTCTACATCGGCATCACGCGTGAAGGTACTCTTCGTGCCTACATACCTCAATGGACACGATGGCATCTTCAATATGCCTTATTACGATATGCTCGCAGGCGTAGACCTCACAGTCTTCGCATCGTACTATGAGCCATGGGGTTACACTCCGTTAGAGTCAGTAGCTTACGGTGTACCTACGGTGACAACATCACTCGCCGGCTTCGGTATGTGGGTTGCTAAGCAGTCGAACCACGAGGGCGTAGACATCGTTCGTCGCGACGACTACAACGAGCGTGAGGTGGTATTCCAGATTACGGAGGTAATCAAGAAGTATGTAGCAATGGATGCAGAGGCTATGGCCGAGGCACGCAACGCTGCAATGGAGATCTCGTCGACGGCACTCTGGAAGAAGCTCTTCAAGGAGTACAAGCAGGCATACGAGGAGGCTATGGATAACTCTGTATCGCGCACCAACCGCGTGCTTATCGACGGTGGTGATCGTTCGGAGCAGATCAACTTCGTGCGTCAGCAGCTCACCTCGAACCGCCCATCATGGCATCGTATGATGGTCGAGAAGGGTATCCCCGCACGTCTTAAGCCTCTGGAGGATCTCTCACGCAACCTCTGGTGGTGCTGGACAGTGAGCGCACGCGACCTCTTTGAGTCGGTTGATCCCGAGCTTTGGGGAAAGGTCGATCGCAACCCTATCGTTTTGTTGGATAAGCTATCAGCATCACGCTGCGAGGAGCTCTGCGCAGATAAGGACTTCCTCGCACGCATGGATTCAGTATATAAGGAGTTCACAGAGTATATGTCGGAGAAGCCATCACCCGAGCATGCAAAGGTGGCATACTTCTCTATGGAGTATGGTCTTCACTCGACACTTAAGATCTACTCTGGTGGTCTTGGTATCTTGGCTGGTGACTACCTCAAGGAGGCATCTGACCGCAACGTTAACATGGTGGCAGTGGGTCTTTTGTACCGCTACGGTTACTTCACACAGCGTCTCTCGGCACAGGGCGCTCAGGAGGCAACTTACGAGGCTCAGAACTTCTTCAAGCTCCCCATCTCGCCCGTACGCGACGAGTTCGGCAACTGGATTACTACACAGGTAGCGCTCCCAGGCCGTACACTCTCAGCTCGTGTTTGGAAGTGTCAGGTGGGTCGTACCGACCTCTACCTCTTGGATGCCGACTATGAGGCAAACCTCGAAGAGGATCGTCAGATTACCTACTACCTCTATGGTGGCGACTGGGAGAATCGTCTAAAGCAGGAGATTCTGCTCGGCGTGGGTGGTATCCGTGCCCTCGTGAAGATGGGCATCAAGCAGCAGGTATACCACTGCAACGAGGGTCACGCCGCATTCATCGGCATCGAGCGCATCCGTAACCTCATCGCTAAGAAGCACCTCTCGTTCTCGGAGGCACTGGAGGTTATCCGTTCGTCATCGTTGTTCACAACACATACCCCCGTACCCGCAGGTCACGATGCATTCCCCGAGTCGATGATTCGTCAGTATATGTCGCACTACCCCGACGTACTCGGCATCACTTGGGATCAGTTCATCAACCTCGGTAAGACCAACCCCAACGATCCTAACGAGAAATTCTCGATGTCGGTACTCGCATGTAACCTATCACAAGAGGTTAACGGTGTATCGTGGCTCCACGGCGAGGTATCGAAGGATATCCTCGGTAACATGTGGCCTGGATACTTCAAGAACGAGCTCCACATCGGCTATGTAACTAATGGTGTTCACTTCCCAACATGGGTAGCATCTAACTTGCGTCGTCTCTACGCTAAGTACTTCGGCAACGCATTCGAGGGTCACACATACAACATCCCCGAGTGGCAGAATGTCCACAAGATCGACGATACGGAGCTTTGGCAGGAGCGTATGTTCCTCAAGGAGCGTCTTATCAAGACTATACGTAAGCGTTACAGCGATCCTACGCAAGTGCGCTTGCAGTCGCCTCGCCAGATGGTACAGGTTACCGAGAGCATCAAGCCCGACGTTCTCACCATCGGCTTTGCGCGTCGCTTCGCAACATACAAGCGTGCATATCTGCTCTTTACCAACCTTGAGCGTCTTTCGGCTCTTGTTAATAATAAGGAGCGCCCCGTACAGTTCATCTTCGCAGGTAAGGCTCACCCCAACGATAAGCCCGGTCAGGACCTTATCAAGCGTATCGTCGAGGTATCGGCAATGCCCGAGTTCGTAGGTAAGATCGTATTCTTACAGAACTACGACATGGAGCTTGCTCGCCGCATGGTTCAGGGTGTAGACGTATGGCTCAACACACCTACACGCCCCTTGGAGGCTTCAGGTACTTCGGGCGAGAAGTGTGTGATGAACGGTGTTATGCAGTTCTCTGTGCTCGACGGTTGGTGGGTAGAGGGCTACAAGGAGGGTGCTGGCTGGATGCTTCCTATGGAGCGTACCTATGCCGATCAGCGCTTCCAGGATGAGCTCGACGCTGAGATGATCTACAACACTATCGAGGAGCAGATCGTACCTCTGTACTACGACCGCGCCGAGGATGGCGTGCCACACCGCTGGGTTAACGCCGTGAAGAAGTGTGTTGCCGACATCGCTTCGAACTTCACAACAAACCGTATGCTTATCGACTACGAGGAGCGTTTCTACAATAAGCTTGCTGAGCGCAAGGGCCTTATGCTCGACAACAACTACATGATGGCTCGCCAGATTGCAGCGTGGAAGCGTAAGGTATCGGCTGCATGGGACAACGTCACAATCATCGACGTTAAGCGTGCAGAGATCGAGTCTGAGGCGATGTACGTAGGTAAGAAGTACCACTTCGAGATTACGCTCGACCTGGCAGGCCTCGACAAGGAGGACATCGGCGCTGAGTTGGTTGTAGCTACTCAGATCGAAGCCGGACAGGCTGCTAACGTTATCGAGACTCGTCGCTTGGAGATTGTTGCAACAGAGGGTAACACCGCAACCCTCGCATTGGAGTACGCTCCCGAGCATACTGGTATGTTCGACGTGGCTCTCCGTGTGTTCCCCACAAACGACAAGCTCGAGCACCGTATGGACTTCGCCCTTGTTAAGTGGGCATAAGACTCCATTCGACGATAGAAAAAGAGCCCCGATGAGGGCTCTTTTTCTGTTTAAATGGTAATTAGTAAATTATAGTGAGTAATTAGTAATTAAAAAATCACTATATTTGCAGTGAACGTATAATACTATAGATGATGAAACGTACAATTATAGATTTGTTTGAGGAATCGGTTGCTAAGTATGGCACCAAGGAGTTTTTGCTGGAGAAGCACAATGGCAAGTTTGAGCCCACAACGTATAACGACACCAAGAGCCGTGCGCTAAAGATCGGCGCAGGTCTCACGGCCATAGGCATCGAGCGTGGTGACAGAGTATCAATCCTTGCCGAGGGTTGCAACAACTGGATCATCTCGGAGCTCGGTCTACTCTACGCTGGTGCAATAAGCGTACCTCTATCTATAAAACTCGAGGAGTCGAACGATCTCCTCTTCCGCCTGAAGCACTCTGACGCTAAGCTTATCTTCGTGTCGAAGCATCAGCTAAAGAAGATACGTAGCATAGTGGCAGATCTTGCCGACCTAAAGCATATCGTTGTATGGGGCGAGGTAGATGGCGGCCTTAAGGAGGGCGAAATGTCGCTCGAGAGTCTTGAGGCTATGGGCGAAAAATACCTCGTGGAGAACAAGGAGAGTTTCCTCGCTATTGGCAAGAGCTTAGAGAACAACGATATAGCTACCATAACATACACCTCTGGTACTACGGCCGATCCAAAGGGTGTGGTACTCACACATCGCAACTATACGGCCAACGTCGAGCAGGCACTATCGGTTGTATCTATCCCTCCAACATGGCGCACGCTAATCATCCTACCACTCGACCACTGCTTCGCACACGTTGTAGGCTTCTACATCATGATAGCCTGCGGTGCATCGGTAGCAACAACCGAGGTGGGTCGTACACCAATGGAGACTCTCAAAAATATACCTATTAATATTAAAGAGGTACGCCCACACTTCCTTCTATCTGTGCCCGCCCTTGCCAAAAACTTCCGCAAGAGCATCGAGACATCCATACGTAAGAAGGGAAAGACTACGGAGCGTCTGTTTAACCTCGCACTCCGCACATCGTATGCCTATCAGGCCGATGGTTACTCCAAGGGTCAGGGCTGGCGCTGCTTGCTGAAGCCTGCGGTGGCACTCTTCGATAAGGTGTTGTATAGCAAGGTGCGCGAGGCATTTGGTGGTGAATTACAATTCTTTATCGGCGGCGGCGCACTGCTTGACAGCGAGCTTCAGCGTTTCTTCTACGCCGTAGGTATTCCTATGTTCCAGGGCTACGGTCTCTCGGAGGCAACGCCCGTAATCTCGACAAACGCTCCATCGAAGCGCAACCACCGTTTCGGTTCATCGGGCCGTCTTGTTCAGCCGTTGGAGATCAAGATTCTCGACGACGAGGGACGCGAGCTACCACGAGGGGAGAAGGGCGAGATAGTCATTAAGGGAGAGAATGTTATGGCTGGCTACTGGAAGAATCCTGAGTCTACGGCTGACACTGTTCGCGACGGCTGGCTCTATACGGGCGACATGGGCTACATGTCGGAGGATAACTTCCTCTACGTGCTTGGCCGCTTCAAAAGTCTACTCATCTCGAGCGATGGCGAGAAGTACAGTCCCGAGGGTATGGAGGAGGCGATGGTAGATAAGTCGCCATACATAGATCAAGTGATTGTTTACAACAATCAAAATCCATATACGATTGCTCTTATTGTAGCATCAAAAGAGCGTCTTAATCAGTTGCTTGACGAGCGAAATATCAAGGGAGATGAGCGCTACCGCGAGGCTGCAAAAGTTATCGCCTCGGAGGTCGCCAAGTACCGCTCGGGAGGTGCATTTGCCGATGAGTTCCCCGATCGTTGGGTACCCGCCGTAATAGCACTTGCAAACGAACCGTTTACCGAGCAGAACGGACTGGTAAACAGCACGATGAAGGTCGTACGCAACAAAGTTGAGAAACACTTTGCAGCAGCAATTGAGCACGCCTACACAGCCGAAGGCAAGGCCATAGACAACGAGCGAAATATCGCCGCAATAAAGCAACTTTTAGGCTAAAAATAGACAAATTAATACAGCGTATCGCGGGCTACATAATTAGTCCGCGATATTATTTTTTTATTTGAAATAAATCGCTTAAAACAGAGAAAAAATAATAAATGTGTGGGGCGTAATTGGACAAGAAAATTACAGAAAATTTAACCTCGAAAGAGAATAATAAAAACATCGCTTAAAGGTGCCATGTTTTTTTTGAGAAAAATTTGAATTTTTTTTGAAAAAACACTTTGCCACGAAAAATATTATTTGTATATTTGCACATCGTATGAGTAGATAAATACGACAAAAAAAGCGTTCTAAGAGGGTTCCAATCGGGTATTGCAAGTCGCCATAAGTGGGCAACTTATGTCCGAGATTACCAGACTAAATAATTGAATTAGTGGCAATTAAACAATCCAACAGAACGGCAGACGTGCGACAGAGATAGTAAAAAGAGATTGATAGATAAAATAATTTACAAACAATAATTAATTAACTGGTTATGAAGAAATTAGCCTTATTGATCGTGGCATTGTCTTGCGTAGTAAGCCTTAGTGCACAGCAGAGCAAGAGCGACAAGAGCGTAGAGTTCCGTCCTCACTGGGATTTGCAGTTGCAGGGTGGCGTTGGCTACACCATTGGTGAGTCATCGCGAATTGGTGATTTGATCTCTCCCGCTCTCAATCTTTCAACAAATTATCGTTTCCACCACGCTATGGGTGTTCGCATCGGCATCGGTGGTTGGCAGGGCAAGGGCGTTATCGTCAACCCCATGCAGAAGTACTCATTCAACTTCGTGCAGCTCAGCGCTGACTACAAGCTTGATCTTACATCACTTATCGGTGGTTACAACCACAAGCGTCCCGTAGCATTCTACGTTCTCGCTGGTGTTGGTGCAAACTATGGCTTTGGTAATGACGAGGCTAACGCAATTGCAGCAGGTAGCCCCGCATGGTCAAACCAGTTGGAGTACCTTTGGGATTCTAAGTTCTTCGTAGCTGGTCGCTTCGGTTTGGGTCTTGATTTCCGTGTAGGTGAGCGCGTTTTGATTAACCTCGAGGGTAATGCAAACGTTCTTTCAGACCACTTCAACTCTAAGCGTGCTGAGAACGCTGACTGGCAGTTGAACCTTTTGGCTGGTGTATCATATAGCTTTGGTAAGAAGCACCAGGTATCTCAGGCATGGCTTGACGAGCAGGCTGCTATCAAGCGTGCTGAGGAGGAGCGCATCGAGCGTGAGCGTCTCGCTGAGGAGGCTCGCAAGGCTGAGGAGGCTCGCGTTGCAGCTGAGAAGGAGGCTGAGGCTAAGCGTCTTGCAGCAGCCATCCGCGCTGAGAACGTAGCAGCTCACTCTGAGGACATCTTCTTCACTATCGGTTCGCATTACATCCGTAAGGCAGAGATGGAGAAGATCACTCGTCTTGCTGAGTGGCTCAAGGCTAACCCCGACTACAAGGTAGACGTAGTAGGTTATGCAGATAAGGAGACAGGTTATGCAGCTGGCAACATGAAGCTTTCAGAGCGTCGTGCAGCTAACGTTAAGAAGGCTCTTATCGAGAAGGGGGTTGAAGAGACTCGCATAATCACAGATCACAAGGGTGACACTGAGCAGCCTTTCGAGAAGAACTATGAGAACCGTGTTGTAATTTGCACTTTGCAGTAAGACCCTATACATATATATAATATAGATTACAATATTTTTCTTATTAACTATTTTTAATTTATTAAACAATGAAGTATTTATCTAAGTTGCTGAGCATGTTCCTCGTTGGAGCAATGCTCTACTCGACCGGATGTACTGACTACGATGAGGATATTGCAAACCTCAACGACAAGGTTGACAACCTTGAGCAGGAGTTGGTAAATGGTCAGATCAACCCCTTAAAGGCAGATTTGGCTGCTACTAAGGCTGCACTTGAGGCTGCTATCGAGACAGCTAAGAGTGAGATTTTGACACAGCACGAGGCTGATGTAAAGACTCTTAAGGAGGCTGATGCAAAGGCTGAGAAGGCTATCGAGGATGCATTGAAGGCTATTAAGGATGGCGACGATGCACTCGACAAGAAGATTGCTGACGCAGTAACTGCTATCGGCGAGGCTAACAAGAAGATCGAGGCTCTTGAGACTGTAGACACTCAGATTAAGGAGAACCTCACAACTCTTGAGAACAGCCTTAAGGCTACTCAGGGTGACGTTGAGTCTTTGAAGCAGCTTGCAATGCAGCTCACAGCATGGAGCGCAAATGTTGATACTGCAATTAATACAATCAACACTAAGATTGAGGACATTGAGGAGTCAATCGAGGATCTTGAGGGTAATGTAGAGACACTCAAGGAGTTCTATCAGCAGCAGATTGAATGGAACCAGAACATGGATGGTCGTGTTGGTAATCTCGAGGAGTTCAAGTCATTCGCTGAGGAGCAGTTCGAGGCTCTTGCTGACGCTGACAAGAATCTTGAGACTCTTATCGCTAACACAGCTGAGACACTCCGTGGTGAGTTGAAGGACTATCAGGACATCGTTAGAACTCAGTTCGAGCAGGCATTCGACGACATCGCTAAGAACACTTCTGCTATCAACGCTTTGACTGCCGATCTTCAGGCAAAGTACGAGGAGTTGATTGCTGCCGACGTGGCTCTTCAGAATGCTATCGCTACTCACGAGGAGTGGATTACAAATGCTGAGGGTCGTATCACTAACTTGGAGGAGGATATGGCTGAGGTTAAGGACAACCTCGAGAAGCTTCAGAAGGATTACGATGCATTCAAGGAGGACGTAACTACTCGTCTTCGCAATGCTGAGGGTTCTATCGGTCAGCTCCAGGTTGACGTTCAGGGCTTGACCGACAAGCTTAACGAGTTCAAGGCTGCTTATGACAAGCACATCGAGGCATACGAGCAGTTTGTTAAGGAGACAAACTCTGCTATCACTGACATGAAGGCTATCATCGAGGCTCTTGTTGGTCGCGTTCAGTCTATCGCATTTGTTCCTGAGTACGAGGACGGCATGGCTACTATCGAGTGGGCTATGATCGGTAGCAAGGATGAGCAGGGCGTAATGGAAGATGTTTACCTCGTTCAGCGTGCTTCTACTTTCACATACCAGATTATGCCTGTTGAGTGCGCAACTGCATTTGCTGCTGGCTTGGGCCAGGAGGGCGTAGACATCTGGTTTGAGATCGAGGGTCTTAAGACTCGTGCTGATGAGGAGGTTGGTTTGAACATCGTTGACATCAAGGTTAAGGACGCTGAGCGCGGTCTTATCGATGTAGTTGCTGTTGCAAACCTCAACTCTGAGTTCTACACAAAGGTTAGCACTACTACTCCTGATGTATTCACTGAGTACGCTGTTGCTCTTGCAATCAACGACGGCAACAACAAGCAGGCAAGCTGCTACACTAAGCTTGTAATGGAGGATGAGAGATACGCTGATATTATCGACGTACAGATCTACCGCAAGAACGAGGTTATCACAAACAAGCACGAGTATCCTGCTCTTGAGCCTATCGAGTACACTCGTCGTATTGGTGGTACTAAGTCTGAGGACTATCGTCACCTCCTTTTGGGTCACGACGTTCTTTACTCTGTAAACGGTGGTGAGCCTACTATCTGGGAGAACCTCGTTAACATGGAGGATGTATACTTCACTATCGAGCAGCCTGAGTTCATGTACACTGTTAAGGCATTCGATAAGGTCGATGGCAACAACCTTGTTCCCGTTGAGAACAATGAGCTTCTTAAGTACTTCAAGTATGACACTCTTTGGGGTCCTGAGGTTCTCACAGGTGTTAAGGCTGGTGAGTACGCACGTTACAAGCAGTCTATCGTTCCTGAGGTTCGTCTCCAGGGCGAGGGCGATATCGCTGACCACGTAGGTGCACGCCTTGAGTATGCATTCAACTACTTGGCTAACGGCGTTGAGCTCGTAGCATACAGCGACGTTGTAATTGGTCAGGATAAGGCTTCTGTAACATTCGATGAGTTCAACATCGTATGGAACTACGATCTTGATGCTGCTCAGGATGCTATCTACTACTCTAACGAGCCTGCATCTTACGAGGGTACTAACTACAGCCGTGTAGCAATTCCTCTTACATCTAAGGAGAAGTTCGACGGTGTTGAGTGGAGCGAGATCATCAACGCAGGCGTTCCTCAGACAATCAAGGCTGTCAGCGATAAGGGTCACGAGCTCACTGACGTTAAGTTCGTTATCCGTGAGGGTGAGCCCGCAATCAGCGTTGCTGGATTCCAGTGGGGTCACAGATACACTGTTATCGCTCAGGTTGAGATTAACAGCGTTAAGGCTGAGCTTGCTGTTAAGTTCGAGACATCAGAGTTGCGTAACAACGATCCAGTTGTTGTAGGTACTGTTGAGGTTAACGTTCCTCTTGTACAGGATATCGCATTCGAGAACGCTAACAACGCTGCTAACATGACAGTTGTAAGCAATCCTACCGCTGAGGAGGGTGCATTGCAGGTTCTCAACGCTGTCCAGACTACACTTGACGAGCGCTACGATCTCGGCACATTCGCAGGTGAAGAGAAGACTCTTGCATTCCTTGCTGAGGTATTCAAGACTCACGGTTATGTTGATGCTACTGTAATCAACGCTACAACTACTCAGTCTGACGCTACTAAGAAGATCGAGGGCAACCAGGCTAACACTAAGTACACTATCGAGACTGAGGGTACTTACGCATTCGTTGGCTTCGACTTCAACGACTTCAACTTCGTTCCTGAGAAGGTAGTTTACACTAAGAACGTTACTTTGTGGTACGGTCAGCCCGTTGTGATGGAGTACGTAATCAACTTCGTTGAGCCTTACTCTGACTACAAGTTCGCTCACACTGTATTCGTAAGCAATGATAGCATCGGCTGGTACTCAAATACTCAGGCTGCATACTACCACGGCATCGAGAAGGGTCACAGCGACAACACAACTGCTGCTCTCCGTCATTTCGAGATCATCCGTACTGATATGGATCGTGCATTCAACGTTTACGCTATGGCAGAGGATAACTATCTCCTCGACAAGCAGGACTTCATCGATCGCGGTCTCTACACTTACTTCAGCCTCAAGGATAACACCGATCCTGGTATCACTATCGAGGATAACAAGATTACTTACCACGGTAAGGCTGATTATGTATACGCTGTAGGTCAGTTGTTCTTGAAGCACACTAACGGTGCTATCTACGAGATCAAGTCTGCAAGCGGTCAGTTCACTAACAACGTTGACGAGACTAAGTACGTTAACTACACTGGCTACCGTGTTAACAAGTTCAATCCATTGTCTAAGCCTATGGTTGATGACACTAAGGATCTCCGCATCAGCATTGAGCAGGTTAACAAGTACTGTGTAGACGTACGCGAGTACTTCAACATCTACGAGACACGTAACGGTGACGGCAAGACTCCTACCCTTATCACTAACGCAGCTGGTGACTCATTCTATGTAGACATCATTGGCGAGGACGGTGAGTGGCTTGTTGGTAACAACCTCAACGGTTGGTCAGCACTTGGCTTCGACTTCAAGCCTGTGACACCTTACTCACTCTACAATGTTGAGGGTGGTACTCCATTCTGGTGGGGCTTCAACAACGTATCAGTTAACATTCCTGCTCAGCACAAGAACTACATTAAGTGGGATGCTAACAACTACTTGTTGATCTTCGACAACACTCAGGATATGCAGCTTCTCAATGAGGTAGCTATCGATGTAACTCTTACAATCGATCACACTTGGGCTTCTGTAAATGAGAAGGACAACCAGGCAACTGCAAGATTCGTATTTACTTCACCTTACGTAGTAAAGTAATTAACGAGTAACAGTTGAATAACTGACGGTACGGCGGGCTGAAAAGTCCGCCGTACTTCTTTTGTATATAGTGCTAAGGGTGAGAAGTTAGGTGTAAGGAGTAAGAGAGCAACAAAGAGTTGCAAAAGGCCGATTCAACGAGTAGCGAATGAGAGCAGAACGGGTGGGAGATAAATCAAGCTAAGATGGGCGAAAAGACCACAAAAAGAGCATCTCTCCTGCATTCGACGTGTGGAGTTGAAGCAACGTTAGGTCATAAGTGAAAGGGCTCAGGGACGGCGTAATAAAAGAAAATTAGGGAAATCTCATTATTAACAGGCTATTCTGACACGAATGGTGGTAGATGCAGTGCTATGGTAAGATAGATTTAGACTATCGTAATAAGAAATCCCGAAGGATAGTACTTAAGTGTACACCCTTCGGGATTTGGTTTAGGATGGGCTAAAGATGCCCAATGAGATAGGACGTGAAAAGTTGTAATGTCAGAGTGGCGTAGTAGTGGCGCTGACACGAGAAAGGGCGGAAGAGACATACTTGACGTATTTCCCTTTCGCCCTTTGAACTGAAGCGCCACTATCACAAGCAAGAGCCCAATTTCTTGTCAGAAGGGGTATAATTTGGTGCATCTGAAAAGAAATGACCACGGGATAGTACATGAAGTACAGCCCGTGGTCATTTGATCTTTTGGGAGGTGCCGAAGTAGGCCCCTTATCACAAGAAATTACAACTGGGGACCAGCAGCAACAAGCGCCTTACCCTCCTCGTTAGTCGTGAACTTAGCGAAGTTCTTAATGAAACGACCTGCAAGGTCCTCAGCCTTAGTGTTCCACTCAGCAACGTCGGCATAAGTGTCGCGAGGATCGAGGATAGCGGGATCTACGCCAGGAAGGGCTGTGGGCACCTTGAAGTCGAAGATAGGAATCTGCTTAGTCTCTGCCTTGTCGATAGAGCCATCGAGGATAGCGTCGATGATACC
>CALBKP010000105.1 GCA_937895825.1 uncultured Alistipes sp.
TTATCTATCATAACGTCAAATTAAATCTATACTCCGTACACGTTTTCCGCCACCGGTGCTTCTTCCGATCCCCAGCGTTCCGCGATATGGTCAAGAGTAGAATACAGCTCCTGCGGATCATTGAGGGTCACCAGCTTGAGTCTTGTCTCCTTGAAGTCCGGCAGTCCTTTGAAATAGCACGAAAGATGGCGGCGCATCTCAAGGATTCCTACCCTATCGCCCTTAACCTCCAACGACTTAGCAAGATGTTCCTTAGCAATAGCAACACGCTCTACAACAGATGGTTGCGACAGCAGCTCACCCGTCTCTAAGTAGTGTTTACACTCCTTAAATATCCAGGGACGGCCATACGTTGCTCGGCCAATCATCACACCATCGACACCATAGCGGTCGAACATCTCCTTGCACTTCACTGCAGAGTCCACATCGCCATTACCAATAATGGGGATGGTTATGCGCGGGTCATTCTTTATCTTTCCAATGAGTGTCCAGTCTGCCTCGCCACGATACATCTGCGAGCGTGTGCGACCGTGGATCGTAAGGGCGGCGATGCCAACATCCTGAAGGCGGAGGGCTATCTCCTCGATGTTCTTCATCTCGTCACTCCAGCCGAGGCGTGTCTTTACCGTCACAGGCTTATTTACCGCACGTACAATCTGTCGTGTCATCTCTACCATAAGGTCGGGATCGCGCATCATTCCCGAGCCTGCTCCGCGATTGGCAATCTTCTTCACGGGACAGCCGAAGTTTATGTCAATGATGTCGGGATTGGCACTCTCGGCTATACGTGCCGCCTCGACCATTGGTTCTATGAGGTGGCCATATATCTGTATGCCCACAGGTCGCTCATAATCAGCGATATTGAGTTTGGCACGCGACTTCCATGCATCGCGTATAAGGCCGTCTGAGGAGATAAATTCCGTATAGACAACATCTGCGCCGAAGCGCTTGCACATATATCTAAACGAGGGGTCGGTGACATCCTCCATCGGAGCAAGGAACAAGGGCTTTTCACCCAACTCAATATCTGAAATCTTCATAATCGCAAATTTACGGCATAAAGATAGTGAAAAATTAGTAATTAGAAAAAAAGTTGTATCTTTGCCCCAGTATATATATAAGTGACACAAATTATGGTAAACATCGAAGAGTTCATCCTAAGCGTCGTAAAGCGCACAACCGAGGAGTTGTACGGCACATCCGACAATATTCAGATACAGAAGACCCGCAAGGAGTTCGAGGGCGACTATACCGTGGTTGTATTCCCCCTGCTCCGCGCATCACGCAAGTCACCCGAGGCTACGGCTACGGAGCTCGGCGAGAAGATTGTAGCATCGACACCCGAAATTAAGTCGTTCAACGTCATCAAGGGCTTCCTTAACCTCGTGGTCGACGCATCGTTCTGGGCAACACGCTTTGCCGAGATTAGCGCAGCGGAGGATTACGGCATGGCTCCCGCATCGGGACGTACCATCATGATCGAGTACTCGTCACCCAACACCAACAAACCCCTGCACCTCGGACACATACGTAACAACCTCTTGGGTTATTCGGTGGCTACCATCCTCAAGGCTAACGGCCACAATGTAATCAAGGTAAACCTTGTGAATGACCGCGGCATCCACATCTGCAAGTCGATGCTTGCATGGCAGCTCTACGGCGGTGGTGAGACTCCCGAGTCATCGGGCATGAAGGGCGACCACCTCGTAGGTAAATACTACGTCGAATTCGACAAGCACTACAAAGCAGAGATTAAGGAACTTGTAGCTCAGGGTCTCACAGAGGATGAGGCTAAGAAGCAGGCACCCATCATGCTCCAGGCGCAGGAGATGTTGCGTAAGTGGGAGGCTAAGGATGCCGAGATTTACGCACTATGGCAGAAGATGAATGGCTGGGTATACGAGGGCTTCGACGTGACGTACAAGGCTATGGGCGTTGACTTCGACAAGGTATATTACGAATCGGAGACCTACCTACTCGGCAAGAGCCTCGTGGAGGATGGCCTTAAGAAGGGCGTATTCTTCCGCAAGGAGGATAACTCCGTATGGATTGATCTGGAGGCTGACGGCCTCGACCAGAAGTTGTTATTGCGTGGCGATGGCACATCGGTATATATGACTCAGGACCTCGGCACGGCACTCAGCCGCTTCGAGGAGAATAAGCTCGACGATATGATCTACGTCGTGGGTAACGAGCAGAACTACCACTTCCAGGTGCTCAAACTCGTACTTAAGAAGCTCGGCTACGAGTGGAGCGACAATATCTTCCACCTCTCGTACGGCATGGTCGAGTTGCCCGAGGGTAAGATGAAGTCTCGCGAGGGTACGGTTGTTGATGCCGACGACCTCATTGCAGCGATGATTGGCACTGCCCGCGAGATGTCCGACGAACTCGGCAAGCTCGATGGTGCTTCGGAAGAGGAGGCTGCCGCCATCTCGGAGATGGTAGGTCTCGGCGCTCTGAAGTACTTCATCTTGAAGGTCGACCCCAAGAAGACCATGCTATTCGACCCACGCGAGTCTATCGACTTCAACGGCAACACAGGTCCCTTCATCCAGTACACTCACGCACGTATCCGCTCGATTATGCGTAAGGCTGAGGAGACTGGCATCCAGACAGATAGTTTCACTCAGGCACAGCTCCTTCAGGACGAGATTGAGCTTATCAAGGCACTCACAGAGTACCCCGCAACAGTACGCACGGCAGGTGAGCAGTTTGCTCCATCTGTAATCGCAGCCTACGCCTACGATCTGGCCAAGCAGTTCAACGGCTACTACCATGACCACTCAATCCTAAAGGAGGAGAACGAGGCCACGCGTGCCCTACGTCTTAAGCTCGCAGCGGTCGTTGCCCGCACGCTTAAGTCGGCGATGGCACTCTTAGGCATCAACGTTCCAGAGCGTATGTAACAACAATAACTGAGTGCCTCGAACTTCGGGGCACTTTTTTTAACTAATCACGGGGTACCGATTTTAATTATAAGCTATGCGACAATTACTCTACGCCCTCTGCGCCATAATACTCCTCGTGGGCTGTGGCACACGCCCCAAGCCCAAGCAGGAAACAGACACTACCGCCACCACGGAGAGCTATACCCCAGGCACACGACGCATGAAGCGTAGCGCGGAGGATATCTACTCGCTCCGCACAAGGGAGGAGTATACGCGAGCCATCGAGAGCTACTGGGACGACTTCGACTTCTCGATAGGCGATCGCATTGTGGAGTACGACACGGTGGATATATTCCAGGCCTTCGCCGACTACGTGGTGCTCATCCCCGCAGAGCATGCCGACTCGCTTATGCGCGGCCTTATGCATCGTGCCGAGCAGAGCCGCCCCGTACTCGACCTATTCGCTACGGTTGCGGAGATGGTACTTCACGACCCTAACTCACCACTACGTAACGACGAGTACTACATCCCCATCTTAGAGGTGCTCGTTGCCACACCCCTCTACGACGAGTACGACCGCATAGCCCCCACATACGACCTCGCCATTGCCCGCCAGAACCGCATAGGTTGCGTTGCCACTAACTTCCGTTACACGCTTGCCAGTGGCCAGCGAGAGTGGCTACACGACATCGAGGCACGTTATACGATACTTATGTTTAGCAACCCAGGCTGCCCCATGTGTCACGACATACAGCTCCAGCTTATGGCCTCGCCCCTTATCAACGAGCTGCGCGAGCGCAGTGAACTTGCAATACTCACCATCTATCCAGACGAAGATATTGCCACCTGGCGCAACTACCTCAAGGAGCTACCCGAGGGGTGGATTCACGGCTACGACGAGGGTATGCACCTCACCGCCAACCGTCTCTATAATCTCAATGCCATACCGTCGCTCTACCTGCTCGACAGCACGAAGCGTGTACTGGTAAAGGATGGGACAAGCGTACCATACATCGAAAACATCATCGCCCTCAGCGAGGCACAATAACCGCACCCTATGACTCACATTGAGCTATTTTCTCAGCTTGGCGAGCAACTCCGCAACTTCGGCCACGATGCAGAGAGCGAGGTGGTAATCGCCCGTAGTATAGAGGCAAATCCATGGTTTACGCACACGGATATACTCCGTGCCATGGATGCTATATGTTCCGAGATGCTCCAGCGCGAAAAACTAGGCGCATGGCTCGAACACTACCCCACGACCACGGAGCCTAAGCGCGTTGCTGTCATCATGGCGGGTAACATCCCACTGGTAGGATTCTTCGACCTTCTGTGCGTCGTCGCCCGAGGTCACGCCATATACGTAAAGCCCTCAAGCAAAGACCGCGTGCTTATGGAGTATGTCATCGCCAAGCTCCGCATGATAGACCCCACGGTTGCCATCTACGACTACTCCAACACCGAGGAGTATGATATGGCCATCGCCACGGGTGGTGACGATGCCAACCGCTACTTCCGCGAGCACTTCCACTCGACACGCGCCCTTCTACGTGGCAGCCGCCACTCAGTAGCCATCCTCGATGGCAAGGAGACGGAGGAAGAGCTCCGCGGACTTATCACCGACGTTACCGCCTACTCAGGCCTCGGATGCCGCTCTGTGGCCATGTTCTTCATACCCCGCGGCATGGAACTTAAACTACCATATACCGAGCCCGTAAACCCTAAGATGGTGGGAGGCATACGCTCACTTGCGGCACTTCTCACACTCCAGCACCAGACCTTCACGCACCATGGCGCATTTCTTGCCATGCACGGCGATAGCTTCCCCACGAAGCTCGCGATGGTCACCTTGCGCGAGTACGACACGTTAGACGAGGTGCGCGAGTGGTTACACACTAATAACGACCACATCCAGTGCATTGTCTCACATGCCGATATCGAGGATGCAGTGCCCTTCGGCCGTGCTCAGTACCCTACGCTCTGGGACTATGCTGATGGCATTGACACTATGCACTGGCTCACGGAATAGCCCTATTTTAGTAAAATTATTTGGTTATTAATCTAAAATTTGCTACCTTTGCCATGTAGCTTTCATTAGTAAAGCCAATAGATTATGCAGAAGCTCTACATCATAGCGGGTTGCAACGGCGCAGGCAAGACCACGGCATCATACACCATGTTGCCCGAGTTGCTTCATTGTCACGAGTTTGTGAATGCCGACGAGATTGCCCGCGGACTCTCGCCTTTCAATCCAGACAGCATGGCTATCGAGGCGGGACGACTGATGCTTAGGCGCATAAACGACCTCTTGGAGGAGGGCTCCGACTTCGCTTTCGAGACGACACTATCCACGCGTACATACCAGAAGTTTATCGACCGTGCTCATGAGCGCGGCTACTTCGTGTCGTTGCTCTACTTCTGGCTTCCCTCGCCCGAACAAGCCATCGAGCGCGTTGCCAAGCGCGTGAGCCTCGGAGGTCATAACATACCTACAAACACTATCTGCCGCCGTTACGAGAGCAGCATGCGTAATCTCACCAAGCTCTATATTCCGATATGTGACCACTGGGTAATCTACGACAACTCGACAGCCGAGGGTGTAAAAAAGATAGCATACGGTGCGAAGAGCGAAATAAAAGAGGTCGTTGACCCGTTAGCTTATCAAAAGATTTTGAGTTATGAGTGAGTTTGAGATAAGAGAGCTTCAAGAACGTATCGACGCAGGCATCCTTCTTGCCCAGCGCAGACTTATCGAGCGTACACGTCGCGATAATGGCGACCTTGTTGTTGTGCGCGATGGTAAGGTTGTGCGCCTCACTCCCGACCAGCTCCGCGGCTAAGTGCGACACATTTCTCTCTAAGTAGATAATAAACAGAGGTTCTCTGCGTTTGCTTATTGTAAACGTGGTTGAACTGCTATTTTCTTATCCCAAACTCACGGCTATTTGATATACAGCGATAAAATTGCGCTTTAATATGAAAAAAGTAGCCATAATCCTTTATTTTTAATATAAAATTACTATCTTTGCTTGATTTAATGTCCCCAATTGGGCAAACAGAGATACGAGAGAGACAAATTTATTTATATAACTTATTAATTCTTAGATCTATGAGAAAACTATTTTTCGCACTCGTAGCACTTATGATTGGTGTGACGAGTATCTATGCTCAGGATCCTATGGCGCCACTGCCTATGGATCCCGCAGTGCGTGTAGGTAAGCTCGACAACGGTCTTACTTACTACATCCGCCACAACGAGAAGCCTAAGGGTCAGGCCAGCTTCTACATCTATCACGACGTTGGCGCTGTTCAGGAGGATGACGACCAGCAGGGTCTTGCTCACTTCCTCGAGCACATGGCCTTCAATGGTACGAAGAACCTTCCTGGCAAGACTATGATTGAGTACCTTGAGACTATCGGTGTACAGTTCGGCTACAACCTCAACGCCTTCACATCGTGGGATTGCACCGAGTATATGATCAAGGATTGCCCCACAACACGTGAGGGTGTCGTTGATACAGCATTGCTCGTTTTGCACGACTGGTCACAGTTTATCGCTTTGCAGCCCGAGGAGATTGACTCAGAGCGTGGCGTTATCAAGGAGGAGCTCCGTACACGTGACGGTGCAGGTCTCCGCGCTCAGAACGACATGATCAAGAACTTGTTCAAGGGTTCTATCTATGAGCAGCGTAACCTTATCGGCTACCTTGAGGGTCTTGAGTCATTCGATCACACCGCTTTGGAGAACTTCTACCACAAGTGGTATCGCCCCGAGTACCAGGCTATCGTTATCGTAGGTGACGTTGACGTTGACCAGATCGAGTCAAAGATCAAGGCTTTGATGGCTGATATCCCCGCTTCACCCGCAGATGCTGCTCAGAAGGAGGTTATCATGGTGCCAGCAACCGAGGAGCCGATCATCTCTATCTTCTCTGACCCCGAGCTTACACAGTCAAGTGTGATGATGTTTGCTCGTCGTGAGGCTCTTCCTAAGGAGCTTAAGGGTACTATGGTAGGTTACTCAACCGACCTTATTTTCAGCTTCGTTACGATGATGATGGGCGAGCGTTTTGACGAGATCGCACAGAAGGCTGATGCTCCTATCCTTGGTGGTGGTATGGGAGAGGGTGGCATCGGTATCTGCCCCACAATGGCATCTACAATGTTCACTGCTACGGCTCACGAGGGTCGCATCATCGATGCATTCCGCACAATCTACACCGAGATGGAGCGCATGCGTCGCCACGGCTTCACGGCTGGTGAGTTCGAGCGTGCTCAGCAGGAGATGTTGAGCTACGCTGAGCGTCAGTACACCAACCGCAACGACGTTCACAACGACTCTTATGCACAGCGTTACCTCGACAACTACGCTGAGGGTACGCCTATGATGGATGCTGAGACTGAGTGGCAGCTCGACCAGATGCTTATCAACAACGTTACTGTTGACGACATCAACGCTGCTTATTCACAGCTTGTTCGCCCCAACGAGAACTTGGTAATCCTTGCTCGCTCACCCAAGAAGGAGGGTGTAGTTATCCCTACCGAGGAGGAGATTAAGGCAGTTATCGCTGAGGTATCGGCTGCAGAGATTGCCCCCTACGCTGACAACACCGTTAAGAAGCCTTTGATCGACCCCGCAAAGAAGCTTAAGGGCTCGGCTGTTAAGACAACTGCGGAGAACGAGTCTCTCGGCTTCACTGAGTGGACATTGAAGAACGGTATCAAGGTTGTTGTTCGTCCCTCAACATTGAAGGCTGATGAGGTTTCAATCAACGCTACATCTAAGGGTGGTTGCTCAATGCTTACCGACGAGGAGTACTACAATGGCGCATTCCTCGGTATGGTTATGGGTCAGTCAGGTATCTCTGAGTTCTCAGCTAACGAACTTAACAAGCAGCTCTCTGGCAAGATTGCTTACGCTTCTCTTAGCGTTGACTCTTACGAGCACGCTGTAAACGCTGGTGGCTCGCCTAAGGATATTGAGACTATCCTCCAGCTAATGTACCTCACCTTTACGGATCCTCGCTTTGATGAGACTGACCTCCAGAACATGAAGAACATGTATATTCCCTACTTCAAGAACATGGAGTCAGATCCTAACTACATCGTTAGCAAGGAGTTCTCAAAGACTATCTATGGTAACCACGCACGTCGCCAGATTACCTCAGCCTCTCAGATCGAGGCTATCAACATCCCCTCGTTGCAGGCTATCCACT
>CALBKP010000106.1 GCA_937895825.1 uncultured Alistipes sp.
CGTCCTGCAAACCGGTGAAGATTTCGTAGGGATAACCGTCGAGCAGACCAACGAAAGCCACCCACTTCTCCTTGTTGTTCTGGAAACGGACGATGTCACAATCGAGTACGGCGGGACGCACTTCGGTCACTGTAGGCGGTTTGCAGGGGAGCGGTTCGTCCTTCTTGTCGTTCTTGGTTGAGAGGAGCACACCGGCACGGCTTCCGTCGCGATAGACGGTGCAGCCCTTACAGCCACTCTTCCATGCCTCCACATAGAGACGGTTCACCAATTCCTCGTCCACATCGGCGGGCAGGTTGATGGTTACACTGATTGAGTGGTCAACCCACTTCTGGATAGCACCCTGCATCTTAACTTTGGCAACCCAGTCGATATCGTTTGCCGTAGCCTTATAGTAGGGCGATGCCTTGAGCCACTTGTCGAGTTCCTCCTCCGAGATAGACTGCAAACGCGCAATATCGTAACCATTGATCTCCAACCACTTTACAAACTGGTGGTGGAACACGTAGTACTCGATGAACTTCTCACCAGTCTCGTCAACGAACGATGCCTGCTGATCCTTATCCGAGGGGTTAATCTTACGACGACGCTTATATACGGGGCGGAACACAGGCTCAATACCTGATGTTGTCTGCGACATAAGCGATGTCGTTCCCGTGGGGGCGATAGTAAGCATAGCGATATTACGACGGCCATACTTCTGCATCTCTTCACGAAGCTCGGGTGCAGCCTCCAAGATACGCTCAACCATAGGATTACCCTGCTCCTTCTCGAAGTCAAACACGCCAAATGCACCACGATCCTTAGCCATAGCTACCGATGCACGGTATGCCTCAACGGCGAGGGTCTTATGTACGTTTACGGCGAAGTCGATAGCCTCCTCCGAGCCATAGCGAAGACCAAGAGCAGCGAGCATATCACCCTCAGCAGTGATACCAAGACCTGTACGGCGACCCTTCAAGGCCATATCCTTAATCTTCTTCCAGAGCTCGAGCTCCACGCGACGAACGTCGTCGTCCTCGGGATCCGAAGCGATCTTATTGATGATAAGCTCAACCTTCTCAAGCTCCAAGTCGATAATGTCGTCCATGAGGTGCATAGCCTTAGCCACGTGCGACTTGAACAGATCGAAGTTGAACGATGCCTCCTTAGTGAAGGGATTCTCTACATAGCTTAAGAGGTTCAAAGCCAAGAGACGGCAGCTATCGTAGGGGCACAAAGGAATCTCGCCACAAGGGTTAGTCGATACCGTGCGGAATCCCTCGTCAGCATAGCAGTCGGGCACACTCTCTCTGATGATTGTATCCCAGAACAATACGCCTGGCTCAGCCGACTTCCAAGCGTTGTGGATAATCTTATCCCACAACTTCTTAGCCTCGATAGTCTGAACGACTGTAGGGTTCTCCGAGTTTACGGGGAACTGCTGACGGTATGACTCGCCCGCCAGAGCAGCACGCATAAACTCATCGTCGATCTTAATCGACACATTAGCACCCGTAACCTTGCCAGTGTCAACCTTAGCGTCGATGAAACGCTCAGCATCGGGGTGCTTGATAAGAAGCGAGAGCATCAGCGCTCCACGGCGACCATCCTGTGCCACCTCGCGTGTAGAGTTAGAGTAACGCTCCATGAAGGGTACAATACCCGTAGAGGTGAGTGCCGAGTTCAACACGGGACTACCCGTAGGACGGATGTGTGAGAGGTCGTGACCTACGCCACCACGACGCTTCATAAGCTGCACCTGCTCCTCGTCCATACGAAAGATACCACCATACGAGTCGGCGGGATTCTTATGGCCGATAACAAAGCAGTTCGACAACGACGCCACCTGAAGGTTATTACCGATTCCGGTCATCGGGCCACCCTGGGGGATAACATAGCGGAAGTGGTCGAGAAGGTCAAAGATCTCCTCTTGGGTCAAAGCGTTGGGATAGTTACTTTCGATACGCGCAAGCTCCGCAGCAATACGATTGTGCATATCGCGAGGTGAGGTCTCGTAGATGTTGCCGAACGAGTCCTTCAGAGCATACTTGCTCACCCAGACCTGAGCAGCGAGGTCGTCGCCAGCGAAGTACTCCTTCGAAGCGGCCACAGCATCCTCATACTTCACCGTCTTAAGTTGTTCATTATTAGGTTTCTGAGACATAAATATAGTATTTTATTATTGTTCATCAGTGCTTTGTATTGCCTCACCGCACGCTTATCTATAGCTTATGGGGCGGTTTACGAGCATACAAAATTCGTGATTTTTCATGGGATAAACTCCCTTATCATCTCTTAATTTTCGACACTTTATTCACAAATAACAAAAAGATGCGCCACACATGTCTGTAGCGCATCTTTTAATTTTTTCGTCCCAAATTAAGTTGGACAACCCGTCGAAATAGCCATATACCGACCACGCCAGAGATGAGACCAACCATTGCGCCAAGCAGAATATCTTGAGGGAAGTGGCATGCGAGATATATGCGAGAGTAGCATACCAGCAGCGCCACCGCGGTTATCAGCCACGTAAACCATCTACGCCCCACGGCAACGGAGCAAAGGATGGCGATGGCAACGATCGTGGCCGTATGTCCCGACACCGTACCGAAGATATAACCCGTGGAGTAGGTATTAGAATAAAATTCCAACCCCTCGGGTGTATGCATAGGTCGCAGACGTGCAGGGAACGAGGGCCAGAGGTCTGCCAAAGGTCCTTGATGTTTAAAGATACCCGCCGTAATGTCGGCCATGGCGATAGCCACCCCTAAGCCAACAACAAGAGCGAGGAGCCCTTGCCATGAGTAACGTCGCCATACCATATATATAATAAGAAGGTACAACGGCAACCATACCTTCAGGCCCGAGGCGAGCACCATAGTCTGGTCAAGCCAATCGGGACCGTCGAAGTTCAAGGCCTCGAAAAGCGGCCAATCCCACGTTACGTTATTCATAATCCTACATATTTATATTTAGAAGGCGGCGTACATAGGCAACCCCGTTGAGGCACCACTCTCGGCAGCAAGCATAGCGCCGCACTGCATGACAATCCATATAGTCACCATAACAAGTAACCATTGTCCCACAAAGCCGAGGCGCGTGACCACCCGTTGCACTCCGAGGTCAAAGTTCCTGGGTAACGCGTGCATCACATAGCCCACAACCATAAGCACCATAGCTACACTCGAACCCGATACAAGGGCATCCACCTCCGCAAACGAGAAGTTTTCGACGATGCGGCCGAGTATAGCCTCCACAACGCCCATATCCTCTGCTGTGAAGAGCAACCATCCGAAGGCCACGAGGTTAAACGTGAAGGCCGTAGCGATCCATTGCCACACGGGCTTCATATCCTTACCCAAGGTCTTAGCCCCAGGTACAACCTTCAGCCACACCTTGTGCAACGCCAATGCTACGCCGTGAAGCAAACCCCACGCAATAAACGTAACGCCAACACCATGCCATAGACCTCCGAGGAACATTGTGATTATTAGGTTGATATATGTACGGAACACCCCCTTACGGTTACCACCAAGCGAGATATAAAGGTACTCCTTGAGCCACGTAGAGAGCGATATATGCCAACGTCGCCAGAACTCCGTGATTGTCGCCGATTTATACGGAGCATCGAAGTTATCGGGCAAGCGGAAGCCCATCATAAGAGCCACGCCCACAGCTATATCCGAGTATCCCGAGAAGTCGCAATATATTTGCAACGTAAAGCCGTAGATGGCCATAAGAGCCACCAGACCTCCATCGCCCAACTCGCCATCGAACGCTGGAGCCACGAACAACACGCCGAGAGCCTTAGCTATAACGGCATACTTCACAAGTCCGCCAACGATAAGCGTAACGGCTCGGCCGAAGTCCTCGCGCGACACTACATTATCGCGTGCCTCAATCTGAGGGATAAAGTCACGCGCCTTGACCAACGGACCCAAAAACATCTTCGGGAAGAAGGATAACATAAAGAGGTAGTCGGTAAAACGTCGCAACGGGGCAATAACACCACGCGCAATATCGACAACATAGGCGATAGACTGGAAGACAAAGAACGACACACCCGCAGGCACAACGACACTCTCCCAGTCGAGCGTACCCGAGCCATATAGGTCATTGATAACACCCACGAAGAAGTCCGTAGCCTTGAAATATGTGAGGATTGCCACATTTATAGTGACGCTGAGTGCTACCCATCCACCCGTACCGCGCCCACGCTCTCTGCGTCGTGCCACACGCCCACCAATAAGGTAGTCGCTAAGAGCCACGGCCAGCAGCAACAGCACGTATAAACCCGACAGCTTATAGTAGAAGTAGAGCGAGAAGAGTACGACATAGACATTTCTTAGGGTCACACGCCTACGCACAGCCAAGTACCCCACGCCAAAAATCAAGAAAGCAAAGAGAAAGAAGCCCGTGGTGAGCGTCAACGGCGAGGCGGGGTCGTACTCCAAGAGCGACACCACACGCTGCCATACATCGCTATCGAACTTCAAAAAATCCATAATTACTCCTCCTCCACAATCTCGGCAACGACATCCGTATCCGCAACCGAGTCGAGCAATATGGCAGTTGCCTCAAGGTTTCTATTGATAAGCATCTGACGCTCCAGCTCTCTACGACGATACTCCGCCTCGAGTCGCGCAGCCTCGGCCTCACGCACGGCAAGTTCCTCGCCCAATGACGCTCTCAGTGCCATAGCCAACGCCTCAGCAATACGCTTACCACCGGCAAAGTTGATATGCGTGTAATCTTTCGCCGCCCAGCCGTTCGACACGAACTTAGGCATACCGCCATACTCGGCCATCGCCATTGACGTATTCCAGAATGCGACATGCGCACTATCTGCCGCAGCACGCTGGTAGGCAGTAAGGGCATCAACCGAGCCAATAGGCTCATACGTACCTGACTCCTCGTTCTTAATCCAACGGTCGCTAACGCCCAACACCAGGATAGCGGCATCTGGGAAGCAACGCTCGGCATAGGCAATCATATCGCGCAGCTGGTCGCGGTAGCGCGAGAAGGCACGCTGGCCAGGCTGCATGATATTCAATCCATACTGCAACACAACGAGGTCGTAGCCTAACATCTCGTCGATCTGACGATTTACCGCAGCACCCGTACCAAAGATAGCGTGGCCATTATTGCTTCGCACCGAGAAGTTATCGACCGTAATACCACGACCACCCTCCAACGACGCGCCATAGCACAACACCTTGCCCTCGAGCACCTTAACGCGCAGTGCCTCGATAGGTGCCTCGACATATATCTCGCGTACGTGGTCATCACCCGCAATATCAAACTCACGAGTCAGCGAGTCGTTAACCTCGATAAGCACACAGCTCGTGTCGCGGCTATATAGCAACACACGGCTACGCGTACAACCTCCAAGCGTAGGAAACACGTCGGTAGACTCCCAGCGTGTTGTTGCACCACTGCCTCCCTCTGCTATATAGCCCGAGATAAAGAACTTATCGCTGAGGTGCGCGGGTGTGCTCTTAGGCTTCATCACGCTGTATGCCGTCCAACCCGACGACGTACGCTTCACACTCTTGCGTAGCGTGGCAAAGGGTATGTCGCAAGCCACGAAGCCCACACCACGGCCACCGAGAAGTTCCTGGAGTTCATGGCGTAGATCTGACGTGAGGATGTCGCCCTCGACAAACGAGTCGCCCATAAAGGCGATACGTACATCCTCCATATTTGCCAACTTGCCGATAAGTCGCTCATAACGCGAATGTTCGAGTGTATCGAAGTCCTCGATAGGTATTACGCTATAATCAGCGACAGGTAACACCTCCTCGCTACGAACGACACGGCGCTTAACCATTGGTTCCTCCTCAATAATCCACTCATAGCGCACCGGGATAGGCTCAGGGAGCGTATCTACATCCTCAATCTCCAAAACAGGGGCATTCATAGCGGCCAACTCCTGCTCCAAGCGCTCGATGTCGGCTTCATACTCGATAACCTCATCGTCCGTGGCCATATCCGCACGAAGCTCCGAGAGGATATCTACCCTCTCAAGATGCATCCCCCAAAGGTCAAAGGGTGGAACAAAGCCGAGAGCCATGACCCCTAAGACCACAGCCGCGGTAAACCAACCCATGCGAGGAGTATAATCCCTGTTCTTCATCTCCGTATTGTCGAGTTAATCTTTCGATATTCTATATAAGTGTGTAGACATAAGCACCATAGCACAGAAGGAACAAGAGTCCCTCGATGCGGGTAATCTTATCACGGCCAATAACGAGTGCCGAGAGCATCACAACAAAGGCTGCTGCAACAGCTACATATATGTCAAACATCTGCACACCACCCATCGTAAGCGGTGTTACCGTCGAACATGCTCCAAGGATCAGCAGGATGTTGGCGATATTCGAGCCAAGAACGTTACCAAGAGCCAGCGACGTGCTACCCTTAAGAATCGACACGACGCTCGACGCAAGCTCCGGAAGCGACGTACCACCCGCAACAAGCGTGATGGCAATTACAGCCTCCGACACACCCCACTCGCGGGCGATGTTCGAGGCACTATCCACAAAGAGGCTACCACCATAGATCAAGCCTATAAGACCCAAGACAATCCATACTGGCACACGCCACATGGGCATTAAGGGTTTGTTTTCCTCCTTGGCCTTGTCCGCGCCACTCTCGGCCATAGCCTTACGATCCGAGCGTATCGTGAGCCAAATCATTACGACATAACCAATAAGCAGTATAATACCCTCCCAACGAGCAATATCGCGGTTGAGTGCCGTAACGCCAAGCAATGCCAACGTAGCAACAATACAGATGGGTATATCACGGCGAATATTGGTCTTGGTAAAGAGAATCGGTGCGAACAGGGCACACACTCCGAGTGTGGCGAAGATGTTAAAGACATTCGAGCCAACGACATTACCGATGGCCATATCTCCCTTACCGCCAAGGGCAGATACAAAGCTAACTACAAACTCGGGCATAGATGTACCAACAGCCACAACAGTAAGACCTACGATAAACTCTGGCACACGAAGACGCTTAGCCAAAGCCACCGAACCATCGGTAAGCAGCGAAGCTCCCATAATGATAAGCACAAGCGATCCGACAAGTATCAAATAGTTCATATCAAATATCTTTTATGCGAATAATTGTGCAAAGTTATAAAACTATTCAAAATTGACAAGCGGGCTTTACAATTTATTGCCACGTAGAATAGTCCCGCCACATAGCTCCGCAACGGCTTGTCGACCCTCATTGCCAAGCGACAGCGAGAAATCATTGACAAACAACGCAATATGACTATCAATAACGCTATCTTCCAACTCCTGGGCATGCTCCTTGATATAGCCGCGCGAAACCTCAGGATGCGCAAAGGCATACTCTATGCTTCGACGTAGTAACGCCTCGAAGTTTTGAGCGAACTCCTCACCACAGTCGCGTGCTACGACGATAGAGCCGAGCGGCAGGGGCAACCCCACGCGCGCCTCCCACTCAAGGCCCAAGTCAGCAACAAGCTCAAGGTTGCGCCTATGGTACACAAAGCGCCCCTCGTGGATAAGCACGCCACCGTCGTACTCACCTTGCTCAACAGCCTCGGCAATCTCCGAAAAGAGTCTTGGCGTACGTCGTCGTATTTCGGGGAATAGTCTGCCAACAAGTGCATTAGCCGTCGTATGCTCACCAGGCACAGCGATATGCTCAAGAGGCGAGCACTCACCCTTGCGACGTATAAGTAGGGGGCCATTACCGCGCCCCAAGGCCGAGCCACTATCCAAAAGGCGATACCTCGCATCGATAGCTGGAAGTATCGCTGTGCTGCACTTCGTGACATCGTACCTACGATCCAACGCCGCAGCGTTAAGTTGCTCGATATCGAGGTAGTCAACCTCAATGTCGAAATCTCCCAAGTCGATACGGCCATTGACGATGGCATCAAACATAAACGTATCGTTGGGGCATGGCGAAATCGCCAATCTCACTCTCCTACCCATTCTCTTCGATATTTTTTAGTGCTAAGGCTAAGGCACGCAGAGCCTCCTCTACCCTCCACATAGCATAGGGTTCACCCACACGGTTCGAGATAGCACGCACCTCAACAACCTCGAAGCCTAAAGCCTCGGCCATTGCAAAGAGCGCAGCACCCTCCATATTCTCAACCTCGGCACCACACGACTCCGCAACGCCACGATGCACGCTATTAGCACGCACGGCACATAGACCCGTAGACTTCGCGACCTTGTAGCTACGCCTAAATCGCTCGGGGAGTTCTGCACAACACTCCTGAGTGACCTCAACAACATCGCCTACGGCAACACCATCGCCATAAGTACCAGCCAATCCCGCCAACACGACTCTAACTCCATCAAGCGTACCCTTGCGATACAGCTCTGCAAGCGTAGCAGCCGTAGCAGCCATGCCTACACCCGAGACAACCACACGTGCCGAGGGCTGTAACTCCCGAAACGGCGCGGCTTCCATATCGGTAGGGAAGAGATAGATGTTCATACTATATAATAGATAAGGATGGGGAGTAGAGAGCCCTCGGCAACTGTGCCGAAGCTCCCCTTCCCCACCATTTGCAACTATATGTCGTAATTATACGATACCCTCAACGTTGCCATCCTCAGCAAGGCGGATATTACCTGCCTGAGGTGTCTTGCTAAGACCAGGCATACGCATAATGTCGCCAGCAAGGGCTACCACGAAGCCTGAACCTGCGTTGAGCTCGATATCCTTGATGTTAATCTCGAAGCCCTCAACCGAGCCGTAACGCTTAGCGTCGGCCGAGAACGAGAACTGCGTTTTTGCGATACATACGGGCAAGTTACCCATACCCCACTTCTCCAACAGAGCGATCTCTTTCTGAGCACGTGGGCCAAAGACAACAGAGCCTGCGCCGTAGATATTCTTAGCAACCTTCGTAATCTTCTCCTTGAGGCTATCCTCCAGATCGTAGGCATAATTGATAGGCTGTGAAGGCTCAGTCTCGATAAGCTCAACAGCCGCCTGTGCCAACTCAGCAGCGCCTGCACCACCCTCAGCATAGGCGTTGTTGATGACGCAACGTACACCAAGCGCCTCGCAATGCTCCATAACCATAGCAATCTCGTCGTCGGTGTCGCTTGCAAAGCGGTTGAAGCATACGAGCACCGTCTGGCCGAACTTCTTGAGGTTAGCAACGTGGCGATCGAGGTTAGCGAAGCCCTGCTTCAAGCCCTCAGCATTAGGGAGCTTAATCTCGGTCTCGGGCACACCACCGTGCATCTTAAGAGCAAGTGTAGAGGCAACAAGCACTGTAAGGTCGGGCTTAAGGCCCGCCTGACGGCACTTGATGTCGAGGAACTTCTCGGCACCAAGGTCGGCACCGAAACCTGCCTCTGTAACGGTATAGTCTGCCCAAGTCATAGCCATACGTGTGGCAATCACCGAGTTACAGCCGTGGGCGATATTCGCGAAGGGACCACCGTGGATGATTACTGGGTTATGCTCCGTGGTCTGCACGAGGTTAGGGTTGATGGCATCCTTCAAAAGGGCAACAACGGCACCTGTCACGCCGAGGTCGTTGACAGTGAATGGTGTGTCGTCGTAGCGAACACCAAGCACGATGCGGCCGATACGAGCGTAGAGATCGTCGACGTTGCGCGCAAGGCACAAGATAGCCATGATCTCCGATGCAGGAGTGATGTCGAAACCTGTCTCTGTTGGAATGCCGTTAGCCGAGCCACCAAGACCCGATACGATATTACGCAACGAACGATCGTTCATGTCGAGTACACGACGCCACATAACCTTCTTCAAACCCACCTGCTTTGAGCGGTTGTGATAGAGGTAGTTATCCAAGAGTGCTGCGATAAGGTTGTTTGCCGAGGTGATGGCGTGGAAGTCGCCCGTGAAGTGAAGATTGATATCCTCCGAGGGAAGCACCTGAGCGTAACCACCACCCGTAGCACCACCCTTCATACCAAAACAGGGGCCAAGTGAGGGCTCACGCAGAGCGATAATAGCCTTCTTGCCGATGTGGTTAAGACCCATGCCGAGGCCGATGCTCACGGTGGTCTTACCTACACCCGCCTTAGTTGCGGTGATAGCCGTAACGAGGATAAGGTGGTTCTTAGCGACCTTCTTCTCGTCAATTAGTTTGTAAGGTATCTTTGCAATATACTTACCGTAGTTAAATACCTCATCATCAGGAAAACCTACCTGAGCGGCTACCTCACGAATATTCTTAAGCGTGGTCTCTCTTGCGATTTCAATATCTGTTTTCATCTCTCTCTTTGTTTTATTGTTGTTATTATTTTGTCGCAAAGATATATATAAAAAAGATATTTATTCTTATATTTTTATAACATATTTTTATATCTATATAGAAGCCTCTTATAAGTTAGTATAGCTTTTAGACTTATTAGGTAATGGGCATGTTACCAAACGATGGTTACACATGCCCTTACACACATAAAGAAAAACTTCTCAAAGCTACTCCTTACCGACAACTGCCTCGAGCTCCTCTACGGTGAGTGGTAGGAGCTTATCACCAATAAAGCGGCTACCGGTCTCGGTTACGAGCACGTCATCCTCGATACGGATGCCACCGAAGTCGCGGTAGCCATCCAGCTTAGCATAGTCAACGATACCCTCAAACTTACCCTCGCTCTTGAACTTGTCGATAAGCGCGGGGATGAAGTAGATACCCGGCTCATCAGACATAACAGTACCTGGCTCAACACGCCATGTAGCACGGTGTACGCATGTTGCCGACTTCTGAGCGCGCTCCAATACGGTAGAGAAGTCGAACGAACGCTCGCCTATATTCTCGCAGTCATGAACATCCATACCCATACCGTGACCCAAGCCGTGGGGCATGAACATATAGAGAGCACCCGCCTCAACAGCCTCCTCGGGTGTCGACTTGATAAGACCTACACCCTTTAAGCCCTCAGCCAATGACATATAGGCAGCCTTGTGAATCTCGGGGTACATCATACCGGGCTTAATCATATCCTTCACCTGGCTGTGGGCACGGAGAACGATGTTGTAGATATCCTTCTGTCGGTCGGTGAACTTACCGCTTACGGGATAGGTACGTGTATGGTCCGAGCAATAGCCCTCGACCGACTCACCACCACCATCGACCAAGAGCAGACGGCCAGCCTCGAGGATGCCATCGTGGTTGTGGTTGTGGAGAATCTCACCGTGCTGCGTTACGATCGTGGGGAACGACACACCCTGACCATACGACTTAGCGATACCCTCAACCTTACCTGCAATCTCACGCTCGACAACGCCAGGGCGACACATACGCATAGCCGTCATGTGCATCTGATAGCCAATCTTGAAGGCACGCTCCAAAGCCTCAATCTCCTCGGCCGACTTCTTCTCGCGCATCTCCGCTACGGCAAACATCAAGTCCAACGACTTACGCTCGTGGAGCATATCGAGGCGGATACCAAGCATGTCGGCAACGCTAATCTTAAGCTCCGAGCGGTAGGGAGGAAGGTAGTGTACAGGGCGGTTCTGCTCAATAGCCTTACGCAACAAGCCACGCACCTCGGCCAACGGATAGCTCTTCTCTACACCCACCTCGGCAGCCTGATCGGCGATGGTAGGCATAGGGCCTGTCCAGATGATATCCTCGACGGTAAAGTCATCGCCGAAGAGCATCGCTTCGCCCGACTCAGCGTCGATAACACCAATAAGCGACGGCACGTCGAGGCCGAAGTAGTAGCGGAACGTTGAGTCCTGACGGAAGTAATAGGTATTGTTGGGATAGTTGTTGGGCACTTCTGGATTACCAGGGAGTAGAATAAGGCCCTTGCCTACTCTGCGTGCCAACTCGGCACGACGACCAATGTAAGTCTCTTTGCTGAACATAGTTATTGTAGTTTTTAGTTGTTATATTATTCGTTTTTATTCTGTTCTTAAGGTTTTAGTCAGGGAATTTGAGGAGTTTAGTGAGCTTAATGCTTACAACTCTTCTTAGGCTACTTAATCTCCCCCACGCACCATTCTCTTGTCAGAAGGGTTACAGATGTGGTAGCGGGTCGCAGGCCGACAAAGCGGAGCATACTCAGACGCAGGTCAGCACTTGGCGCACAAGCCCGATGCCGCAGATGTGCCCTTATCACAAAAAAATCCTTTATCTCGGAACCTCCTTATATACCTTATCCCCTCGTCGCACCTCCTGCTCGGTCTTTAGTGAGATATAGTCGCCTTGCTTAGCCGACTGTGTAGGCTGCTCGTGGAGCATAATGCCCAAGGCCTTCTGCTCGACAACACCTGTCTTCTCGCCCATAAAGAGGAGTGCATCGCCCTCCTCGACCTCACACGCCTCGACCAAGACCTCTGCCACGCCGATACGCTTGAAGTAGTTGGTGACCTTACCCATATATACCTTCTTCAACGTCGCCGACGAGCCGTAGTGCTGGCTATGCTCAACCATAGTCTTGGCAGCGTAGTAGCCACCCCAAAAGTCGCGGTTGAATACGGTGCGTAGCCTCTCCTTGATAGGTGCAACGCTCTCCGACGTGTACTCGCCACGCTCCAAGAGGCGCAGTGCCTCGTCGTAGCTCTCCACTACGCGCTTAACGTACTCTCCACCACGCGCACGACCTTCAATCTTCAAGACACGCACACCCGCCTCGATAAACGTATCGAGGAAGTCCACCGTACACAGATCCTTCGGCGAGAGGACATACTGACCATCAATGTCGAGCTGCTGACCACTCTCCTTATCCGTAATGGTATATTTTCGACGGCATATCTGGCGACAAGCACCGCGGTTAGCTGAGTGGTGCGACTCATGCTCCGAAAGGTAGCACTTACCCGACATAGACATACACATAGCTCCGTGGGCAAACATCTCGATCTTAACGAGCTCGCCACGAGGGCCGCAGATGTGCTGCTCCTCGATCTGCTTCGATATATAGCCTATCTGCTCCAGCGATAACTCACGCGCGAGCACCACCACATCGGCCCACTGCGAGAAGAACTTCACAGCCTCGATGTTCGATATGTTGCTCTGCGTAGAGATGTGTACCTCCATACCCACCTCACGGGCGTAGAGGATGGCAGCAAGGTCGGTGGCGATGATAGCATCGATGCCCTCGGCCTTAGCCCTGTCGATGATGCGGCGCATAACCTCCATCTCTGTATCGTAGATGACGATATTCACCGTAAGGTATGTCTTCACACCCGCAGCATGTGCCGTGCGGACAATCTCCGCGAGGTCGTCGAGCGTGAAGTTCACCGACGAGGCGGCACGCATATTTAGCTGCTCGACACCGAAATATACCGAATCGGCACCCGCCGCAATGGCAG
>CALBKP010000107.1 GCA_937895825.1 uncultured Alistipes sp.
CGGAGTTCTCGATGGCGCGAATTGAACGCATCACAGAGTAGAACTCCAAATCCTCCATCTCCTTGCCCTTTTTACGCATACCAGCCGTATCGACCAGGTAGAAGGCCATACCATACTTGTTGTAGCGTGTGTGGATTGAGTCGCGTGTTGTGCCAGCGATGTTGGTCACGATGTTACGCTCCTCGCCCAGCAAGGCGTTTGTGAGCGATGACTTACCCACATTAGGACGACCCACGATAGTGATGCGCGGCAAATCCTCCTCCTCTTCTGCCTTTGTATCCTCTGGCAGCTGCTTCAAAATCTCATCCATCAAATCACCCGTGCCGCTGCCCGACATCGAGCTGATGCAGTATGGGTCACCCAAACCGAGTGAATAGAACTCGTGAGATTGGTATATCAAGTCGTAGTTATCCACCTTGTTGCAGACAACCAGCACCTTCTTGCCCGAGCGACGCAAGACGTCAGCCATCATCATATCGAGGTCGGTAATACCTGTCTTGACCTCAACCATAAAGAGAATCAGGTCGGCCTCCTCGATGGCGAGCATCACCTGACGGCGAATCTCATCCTCGAAGATATCTTCGCTATTTACGGTGTAACCACCCGTGTCGATAACGGAAAATTCCTTACCGTTCCAGTCTGTTTTACCATAGTGACGATCGCGCGTTGTTCCAGCCGTCTCATCAACGATAGCTTGACGCTGACCAACAAGGCGGTTAAAGAGTGTCGACTTACCGACGTTCGGACGACCTACAATAGCTACAAGACTCATAGTATACTCTAATTTTTAATTACAAAATTCGGCCACAAAGATAAGTCAATTCATTCAAATTTGGAAACTTTACAAAATATTTACCCGATATTTTGGTTTTTTTATCTAAAATGAGTACCTTTGAAAGATATTCGTGGCATATACACTGATATTAACTTTTGATTTGAGAGTATGAGACACAGAAAACAGAGGGCGTGGAGCTGTATAATGGCGATGATGGCAGTATTTTTTATGCTATCCGCGCCAATGGGCGTTGTTGCTCAGGAGCATAACCATAACCACGACCACGGCCATAACCACAGCCACAGCTACAACTACAACCCCTCGGCGGTCGACAGGCCTAAGATATCAACCGAATGGGGCATTGGCATTGGTGGTGCATACACAGGCATAAGTAGTATATCGACCTCAGATGTTAAGCTAAAGCCACGTTTCGGTTTCCAGGGACACATTGACCTCAGCGTATGCTTCGGTCGTAACTTTGCCATTGAGACAGAGATTGCCTACGAGGGCGGCTCGTTGGATGCCGCTACCCAAAACGAGGAGCATAGAGTTAGGACTCGTACTATAGATATCCCCGTGCTGCTGTCACTGCGTTTCATCGGTGGCCGCCTACGCCTAAATGCCGGTCCGTTGTTTACGGTGATGAGCAAGGCGGAGTACACATCGGATGGCGAGGTGATGCTCTATGGCCCAGTATACCCTACTTGGAACCTCGCAGCGAGTGTCGCCATAGGTCTTGGCAAACACTTTCTTCTCGAGGCGAGATATGTGCATGCACTTAAGGATTGCCACAACCAGTTTGGTGGCGTAGAGTTCCAAACACGCCCATATAAAATTACTGCTGGCGTTGCATTAGTATTCTAAGCACGTAGCTGATATAGAAACGAGTATGAGTGAAGAGACAATAAAAGAGATATTGATTGAGGGTGTCGATGCCCGCGAGTTATATGGCGCTCAAGATGCCTACCTTGAGCAGATGCGCGAGCTGAGCCCCAAGCTTAAAATTGTAGCCCGCGGTGACAAGATCAAAGCTCTTGGAGCCAAGAGCGACGTAGCAGCCTTCGAGCGTAGGATGAATGCCCTTGTGGACTACTACGTGAAGTATGGACACATATCGTCGGAGGTGGTATCGCAGGCCTTCTCATCGAGCCTCACAGAGCTCGGTGCCGAACCACCAGCCGTGGATAAGGATGTCATCGTCTATGGCAATAACGGCGCGATAATTCGTGCCCGTACAATCAACCAACAGCGACTGGTAAAGCAGGCCGAGAAGTGCGATCTTATGTTTGCTGTAGGCCCCGCTGGTTCGGGTAAGACATATACAGCCATAGCCTTGGCGGTACGCGCTCTTAAAGAGAAGGAGGTACGACGTATAATCCTCACGCGACCAGCAGTGGAGGCGGGCGAGAAGCTCGGATTCTTGCCTGGCGATATGAAGGAGAAGCTCGACCCATATTTACAGCCACTATACGATGCATTGGGCGATATGATTCCTGCCGCTAAGCTACAAAAGTATATCGAGGAGGGCACTATACAGATTGCTCCGTTGGCCTATATGCGCGGTCGCACGCTTGACAACGCTTTTGTAATCCTCGACGAGGCACAGAACACAACACTCTCGCAGATAAAGATGTTCCTTACACGCATGGGGCGCAACGCCAAGTTTATCGTCACGGGCGACGTTACGCAGATCGACCTACCGCGCCGCTCGGATAGCGGACTGACGCGTGCAATGGATACGCTACGCAATATTGAGGGCATAGGCATCGTTGAATTCGACAAGCGCGACATCGTGCGCCATAGGTTGGTAAAGTACATCGTCGAGGCGTTCGACAAGCGCGAAGAGTTAGAGAATGGACTAAAGCATAATAAAACTGATAATTAACAAACTAAACAACTAATAACTAAAACTATGGACAAGAATTTGAAAGGATTGAAGCCGGCGTTGGTGTGGAAGCACTTTGCCGAGATTTGTAACATTCCCCACCCCTCTCATGAAGAGGATGCCATCCGCGCATATATCGTAAAGTGGGCAGAGGAGCTCGGACTTGAGCATAAGGTTGATGAGGCACAGAACGTCTACGTCTACAAACCCGCAACTCCTGGCATGGAGGATCGCAAGGGTATCATCATGCAGGCGCATACCGATATGGTTCCTCAGAAGAACAACGACAAGGTGTTTAATTTCTCGACAGACCCCATCGAGGCATATATCGACGGTGAGTGGGTGACGGCTAACGGCACTACGCTTGGTGCTGATAACGGTATCGGCCTTGCAGCTGCTATGGCAGCGATGGAGGATGCCGACCTTGTACATGGCCCATTGGAGTGCTTGTTCACCGCAACCGAGGAGACAGGCATGGATGGTGCTTTCGGCCTTAAGGGTGGCATGCTCAAGGGCGACATCTTGCTCAACCTCGACTCTGAGACCGAGGGTGAGTTGTATGTAGGTTGCGCTGGTGGTATGGACGTTAATGTTACGTTCAAGTACAAGGAGCAGCCTCTCGAGGGTAAGTTCGCCGCTTACAAGGTAACAGTTAAGGGCTTGAAGGGTGGTCACTCTGGCATCCAGATCGGCACTCAGCGCGCCAATGCTAACAAGGTATTGTTCCGTCTGTTGCGTCAGGAGACCGAGTCATACGGCTTGGAGCTTGCTGCTGTTGAGGGTGGTAACATGCGTAATGCTATTCCCCGCGAGGCTTGGGCAATAGTCATTGTACGTGAGGCTGAGAAGGCTATATTTGAGGCTAACGTCAAGTCATACGAGAAGGTTATCATCAAGGAGTTCGAGGGTATAGAGGACTCTATCGAGATCTTTGCCGAGGAGATTGAGTGCCCCAAGGCTATCATCCCACACCTCGAGTCACACTCATTGATTCGTGCCGTATGTGGCTGTCCTAACGGCGTTCAGCGCATGTCTATCGCCATGGAGGGCCTTGTGCAGACATCATCGAACTTGGCTATCGTCGTATCTAACGGCACGACCATCGAGGTTAAGTGCTTGTTGCGTTCGTCTGTAGATACTGAGAAGGGCGAGTTGGCTGGTGCTATTTCATCAGTATTCGAGTTGGCTGGTGCTGATGTTGAGCTCTCTGGCTCATACAGCGGCTGGAATCCCAACATGAAGTCACCCATCTTGCACACCATGCTCGAGTCTTACGAGAAGCTCTACGGCACTAAGCCCGCAGTCACAGCCATCCACGCAGGCTTGGAGTGCGGTATCATCGGTGCAAAGTATCCTGGCATGGATATGATCTCGTTCGGTCCAACCATCTGTTATCCTCACTCTCCAGATGAGAAGGTGGAGATTGCATCGGTTGAGAAGTTCTACGACTTCTTGCTCAACACCCTTCGCAACGCCCCCAAGAAGGCATAACGCCAACCATAAAGGATGAAGGCGCAGACGTTAGATAGACCTACGGTCGTAGGTGACATCAAGTGGTTCGTGGTCGTCAACCCCACTGCCGGATCGGGCAAGGGGTTGGACGACTACCCCCTTATCTCTAAGCTATTGCGCGACAACGGCATCAGGTGCGAGGCTGTATTTACCGAGCATAAGTGCCATGCTACGGAGCTCACAGTATCAGCCATCGAGCAGGGCTATCGACATATCATCGTCGTTGGTGGCGACGGTACGCTTCACGAAGTGGTCAACGGACTATTTATCCAAAAGTTCGTAGCACCATCGGAGGTAACCATCGCAGTTATCGCCGTGGGTACAGGTAACGACTGGATACGCATGTATGGCATCCCACGCCGATACTCAGAGGCGATACGCGCCATAAAGGAGGGTTACACCTTCTTGCAGGATGTATCGGAGGTGGAGTACGAAGAGTCGCAATATCGACAGACGCGATATATGGCCAACGTTGCCGGTGTAGGCTTTGATGCTGCTGTGATACGTCAGTATCAACATCACAAAGCCAAACGACGTACCACAAAGGCAACATACCTCTGGTGCATGCTCCAGACCTTTTTCCGTCATAAGTCTACGGGTATAAAGGTATGGATTGACGATAGGCTTATATACAACAGTTTCATATTCAGCATCGCTATTGGTGTATGTAAGTATAACGGTGGTGGCATCCAGCAGTTGCCGAAGGCTGTTGCCGACGATGGTCTGTTGGACATCACCCTGATACGACCAGTACACTGGTGGCACGTACTCTTTCGCTTACGCCGTCTGTTCAACGGCACAATCTACTCTATCGGTCACGTGATGCACACTCAGGGCAAGAAGGTGAGGATAGAGTCGTCGCCCGAGAGTCCTTTGGAGATCGACGGCGAGCTCTTTGGCGTTACACCCATAGAGTTTAGAGCACTACACCGTGAAGTAAGGGTAATTGTCAACAAGTCATTCCTCGACAAGATAAGCCAATAAGGCAATATTTTCATAGATTCTAATACTAAGGTACGACACCCGGATATGTCTATATTATGGTGTCGTACCTTATTTTCTAATACATTCAAGTAATCTTATCTCTCACAAAATTAGACAAGATAACACATGCAATAAAAAATTGTCTAAAATATATATGAATATATGTATCATTTTGCTTGGAGGTTTATATTTTTTTACTATTTTTGCGGCGTATAATGCATAGATGTGTATATGTAAACAAAAGAGACAATAAATAAAAACCAAATAACCTAACATTACAAAAATTATTACCATGAGAAAAAGCTTTTTACTTTGGTCGATTATCACCGCTGCACTCTTTGCTGTTGGTTGTGGTCAGGATTCTGGCACCGATGGCAAGCAGCCTACTCCTCCTACTCCCGTAACTCCCGAGATTAGCATTAAGGAGGTAGACGTAACAACTAATAGCTTTACATTTGAGATTGCAACGAACGTTGCAGGAGAGTTCGGCTATTGCTACGTGAAAGATGGGTTCAATGCTCCAGCTTTCCATGAGTGGTTTACGATGAACTCAGGTGAGGTGGAGGACAAGACCATTGTTACAATTGAGGACCTCAACGATAACACGACGTATAACCTCTACATTGTATTGCGCAGCAATGAGGATGGGACATATAGCGATCCTAAAAACTTAACATTCACAACATTAGACGACGGAGTTGACAACCCGATCACCATTGACAATGTTACATACGACAGAGTTACGTTTACCATCAATATCCCAGGTGACTATCTCTTCCAGTGCATAGACAAAGACTATCTGGAGTATGTAGGTCAGACTCCCGAGACATATATTTCGACACTCGGCATCGGCATCACCTCGAGCGGTGTGCAGACATACGAGTGGTTCGATGGTGGTTCGTATGGCGACTACGCTATGCGTATTCGCGAGGATAGCGAATATTATGTGATTGCAGCCATCAGCGATGGCAAGCAGAACGTTATTGGCGACATCTTCGTTAAGGAGTTCAAGACACCTAAGAAGCCTCATTCAGATGCAGGCTTGAAAATCGAGCTCAAGGAGATTGGAGCTACGTCGGTAATCATCAGCACCACTCCAGATGCATCAATTTCACAGTACTACGTATATGTACGTGACAAGGCTTGGGCTGAAAGCATCATCGAAGGTTATGGTGAGAGTATGCTCACAACACTCATTAAGTATCCAAGCGCAGGCTCATGGATACTTAACACCGCCAATGAGGCTACATGGTCAGGCCTTACTCCTGAAACAGAATACTACTGCATGACTTTGGCTGTTGACAATATGGGTGCCGAGGCATTGCAGATTACGGAATTTACCACATTGTCAAAGACTCTCCCCGAGCCCACAGCCGATGTTAACATCACGGCAGCTTCGAAGGATCCCCACAAGACCCTTAGTCTAAACATCTTCTCGGAGGATGCAGCAACAATCAGAGTGGCATTTAACACTGCTGCCGACATACAGGAGCAGCGCAATATGGATAAGTCTGACAATGATATCGTGCGCTCATATGGCTACGACCTAAGTGGTAGCGAGGTAGAGGCCGCAAAAACAACCGGTATATCGCTGATCAACGAGGAGCTATGGCCCAATACGGAGTATATCGCTATCGTTAGCGTGAAGAATATCGAGCAGACCGAGATTATCAAAGTTGCATCGTTCACCACACCTAAGAAGGCTCTTCCTGCACGTGTTGAGTCAGACCTTTTCGAGTCGCTATTGGGCGAGTGGGAGGTATCGTATGAGCTCTACCAGGTTAATGGCGTAGCAGTATCTATCTCGGACTACAAGGTGACCATCGCAGCTGGTGCTGATGATAAGAGCGCGAAGGAGTACCGCGATTACAATCGTTTGGTAATCCTCGGCTGGCCATTCAATGTGTCGTCAAGTGGCAAACTAATCGACGCACCATACTACTCACCTGCCGAACTTATGGATAGCTCAAGCTATTGGCGCAACTACGAGTCATTGGCATATCGCGACTATGGTCCCAAACTCTTCATCGAGATTGGCGAGGGTAACACCATATCTATCCCTTCGGAGAGGAATCACTACCTCTACAACTGGGGTGATGACGGCTATATCCTATACTTCTATGGTGCAGACTACAACAATAAGAAGTCGGCTCCTGCCACGTTCCCCGTTACGCTCTCGGCCGATGGCAATACACTATCTATCGGTGCTTGTCACTCTGGTGCAGAGTTCGACTATGGCGTATACCGCCCATCTGTATTCCGCGACCAGGAGATGTGGGCAGTGGCAATATCTGACATTGTACTTAAGCGTGTAAAGTAAAGTAAAGAAAACAATATAAATTATCATTCATTATTATGAAAAAGATATTTTTTGCATTGGTAGCCCTCTTTGGACTATTTGCCTGCGAGCCAGAGCCCGATGTAACAACTGTAAAGACATTGACACTCTCGGTAGATAACACCGAGATATTCGCCAACGGCAAACAGACAGCCACATTTACCGTTAAGGACGATAGTGATACTATTGTGGAGGATGCTACTATCTACTTTAGCACTTCAAACGAGGCACTTGCAACAAAGAGCTTCAGCACGACATTCGCTGGCACTTACGAGTTCTACGCAATGAAGGGTAACACCAAGTCGAACACCGTGAGCGTTGTGGCTAAGGAGGTGACCGAGGATACGAAGGTTGTCACCCTCTCGATAGTATTCCATAGCGATTTAGCCTTCATTGGTGACACCATCAGTTTTGCTGTTGATTGCAACGGTGAGGATGTAACGAGCGATAGCGTTATCTACAATGCTGAGGATGACAGCGCACTTGAGGGTAACACTTTCACTTCCGACAAAGCTATCAAGTATAGCTTCTACGCGATCTACGAGGGTGAGAAGTCGAACACCGTGTCATTCCAGTTTGTTAAGACAGATACTCCTCCTATTGAGCTCAGCGTATCGCCCACGACAATCGTTGCCGATGGCGTAGAGAAGGCGATCTTTACGATTAATTACGAATTTGAGTTCGAGGTATACAATGCCAAGGACAACACGAAACTCTCGTCTAAGGAGTTCTCTACAACCGTAGCTGGCGAGTACTCGTTCTACGCTGTTGCCGATGTCGACAATATATCGAACATCGTAACCGTTATCGCTACCGAGCCAGTAGTTGATGATAAGCCCATCACGCTCGAGGCATCAACATCGACAATCAAGGCAAACGGCGTGGACTACGCACAGTTTACCGTAATGCAGGAGGGCTCTGATGTAACATCGGCTGCAAGCATCTACGTCAATGGCGGCAAGCTCAACGGCACCCGCTTCGTTACGACAACCCCTGGCACCTATACCGTATATGCCGAGAAGGGTTCGGTAAAGTCTAACGAGCTTACAATCACTGCCGAGGAGGTTACTGCCACGGGTAAGAGCATAGTCTTCGCCGATGGCGTTACGCTCACCTCAGGATGGTACGATGTTAACAAGAAGGGTGCCGGCGACAACGGAGATATAAATATGTGCTGGGCTGCCGCATCATCGAATATGATTCAGTGGTTCCAAGATCGCTACAAGGCGGCTGGCAAGACGTTGCCCGCTGGTGCTACTGATGGACCAGGCGTAACCACATACGACAGATTTGGGCCTTACGAGTTGGAGCTTATGAATGTATTCCACTCGCAGTGGGACAACTCGCGCGGTGGACATATGCAGGAGGCTATTCCGTGGTACTTTGAGGGCGTGTTGAACGGTGGCGAGTATGCATCGGCAGGCACACAGGCTGTGCCAAAGACTGCTGGCGGATTCTGGAAGAGTATATGGGAAACTGAGGTTTACCCAAATATCTATCACGGATATGAGAACATCATCGTCCCCGGTGTCATCGAGTATCGAGATATATACATTACGTTGTATAACAATTACTACTTGTGGGGTAATGGCACAACATTCGTTGGTACAGAGCGTTTAAAGATATTCTCAGAACATATAGTTGAGGCATTCGAGCATGGTATGGCAGGTCTTACGATTAACCTCGGTGCCAATCTCACCTCGGCAAGTCACGCTGTTACTCTTTGGGGCTACGAGATCGACAACGCAACAGGGTTAGTAACACGCTTGTGGATTACCGACTCGGACGATTTGGCATCGGAGCCTAAGACACAGCTCTTGAACGAGTACAGCGTATCTATCGACGAGGGTAAGTCGAACGTCAAGCTCACCGGAGATACACGTTATGGTGCTTGCTATGTAGTATCGATTCATCCTTTCTCGGGTTACGGCTCGGCTAATTAAATTACCAAAAACATATAAATAATACCGTGTGTGATATAATGGAAAACGGTAATATTTACACTCCTCCATGCCTATACGTCATCACGTATAGCATGGAGGATGGTTTTACACTTAGCGGCGTTGAATCTCCTGATTTCGATGACGAAAACGAACTCTAAGAGCTATGAAATCAATGATTAGAAATATCATAGGTATGCTCTCTGGTCTCGCTGTACTCATGGTCACAGGCTGTGTTAAGGAGCAGATAACTACGCAGGCAACGCCCGAAACAGATATGGTGGAGATTGCTCTCGTTGCCGATATGGATGATGAGACCACACGTCTTGCTCTCGATGGCAACACAACTCACTGGGAGGTGGGCGACCGTATAACCGTAGGACTTGTTGCGAGCTACTACTCCACGCTCTTCTCGACGTTCGAGATTCGCACGTCGGATGATATCTCTAAGGATGGCAAGCGTGCCACGTTCCGTGGCGAGGTAACACCTGGTACCTACTATGGTGTGGTTGCGCTATATCCTGCGTCGGAGACTGCATCGAATACCATATCGCTTAGGCGTGACGCTACAGATAATATCTTTATGTCGTCGTACACGGCCTACGATATGCCTATAAATGTCAACGCGACAACGATACTCCCGATAGACTTCAAACACCTGATGCACAAGATAGACTTCAACCTATCGCTCGCAGAGGGTTATGTGAGCAACGATCTCGAAGCTGAGAGTATAGCTATCGAAATGACTGCAACAGCTGATGGCAGGGAGGTAAAATTCCCACTGGTATCGAACTATGATATTCGCCGAGATACGCTAACGCAGCTTAAGAGCGAGGCTGCTGTCACCGTATATGGCAGCGGTTCGAAGTTCCATACGATGCTATTCCCGATGGGTACAATGACAAGCGTAGCCCTCACTTTCAAGGTATATATTGACGGTGAGTGTCGCTACGAGATCCGTAAGCCCGAGAGCGGCACACTCTCGACACTCAAGATGTCGGCAGGAAAGTCTACGACGGTAAACCTCCAACTTAGCGAGGATAACTTCGTTGGTGGCGGTGATGACATCGTACAGAAGATGATAACTCTCTCGGCCAGCAAAGGCGTAATACTAGCAGATGGCATGGATAGCGCAATACTCAAAGTTGTAGATGAGAATGGCGTGGATGTCACCACACAGTGTGACCTATACTACTCTACTGGCAGAAAGGCTGGAATGGTATTCACCACGATAACTCCCAAAAGCTACTCGTTCTATGCGGAACTTAATGGCATTAGAAGCAACTATATAACAATAACGGCTAAAGAGCCCATTGAGTCCGACCTGGAGATTATCTTCGCCGATGGCGTTACGCTCACCTCAGGATGGTACGATGTTAACAAGAAGGGTGCCGGCGACAACGGAGATATAAATATGTGCTGGGCTGCCGCATCATCGAATATGATTCAGTGGTTCCAAGATCGCTACAAGGCGGCTGGCAAGACGTTGCCCGCTGGTGCTACTGATGGACCAGGCGTAACCACATACGACAGATTTGGGCCTTACGAGTTGGAGCTTATGAATGTATTCCACTCGCAGTGGGACAACTCGCGCGGTGGACATATGCAGGAGGCTATTCCGTGGTACTTTGAGGGCGTGTTGAACGGTGGCGAGTATGCATCGGCAGGCACACAGGCTGTGCCAAAGACTGCTGGCGGATTCTGGAAGAGTATATGGGAAACTGAGGTTTACCCAAATATCTATCACGGATATGAGAACATCATCGTCCCCGGTGTCATCGAGTATCGAGATATATACATTACGTTGTATAACAATTACTACTTGTGGGGTAATGGCACAACATTCGTTGGTACAGAGCGTTTAAAGATATTCTCAGAACTTGTAGTTGAGGCATTCGAGCATGGTATGGCAGGTCTTACCGTTAAAATCGGTGCCAGTCTCACCTCAGCAAGTCACGCTGTTACTCTTTGGGGATACGAGATCGACAATGCCACAGGTCTTTTGACACGCCTTTGGATTACAGATTCTGACGATTTGGTATCGGAGCCTAAGACACAGTTGCTCAACGAGTACAGCGTATCTATCGACGAGGGTAGGTCGAACGTCAAACTCACCGGTGATACACGTTATGGTGCTTGCTATGTAGTATCGATTCACCCATTCGCGGGTTATGGTACTGCCAGATAAGGTACACGATTACTATTATACGGATACCGAGATTGGAGAATTAAACCAATCTCGGTATCTTATTTGTGCAAAAAAACATTGATATTTGGCAGTCATGTGATGGGAATATAATACTTTTTCGTACATTTGTGAGATGGATTTTAGACTTGTTGCAGAATACAAGCCTATGGGCGACCAGCCTGAGGCGATAGAGCGAATGGTGCAGTCGGTAGAGGATAACAACCGCATAGGCACCACTCTGCTTGGCGTGACTGGCTCTGGTAAGACATTTACCGTGGCCAACGTCATCGAGCGTGTAAATAGACCTACGCTCGTCATCAGCCACAACAAGACACTCGCAGCACAGCTCTATGGCGAATTTAAGAACTTCTTTCCTGATAATGCCGTGGAGTACTTCGTATCGTACTACGACTACTACCAGCCCGAGGCATACCTCCCATCGACAGACACGTACATCGAAAAAGATCTATCGATAAACGAGGAGATCGAGCGCATGAGGCTCAAGACTGTAGCTACACTGCTCTCGGGACGTAGGGACGTGATAGTCGTTTCGAGCGTGTCGTGTATATATGGTTGCGGCAATCCTGAGGATTTCCACGCCACGGCCATCGAACTCCGAGTAGGCGACATGCACCACCGCAAAGACCTACTTATTAGGCTTGTGGACGCGCTCTACACGCGCACAGATAGCCAGCTTATGCCCGCTACTTTCCGCGTAACTGGCGAGACGATAGACATCATGGCATCGTTTGGCGAGTTTGGTAATCAGTGTTTCAGAATCCTATTCTTCGACCGCGAGATCGAGGCGATATATAGCATTGACCCCGAAACTGGCCAGAAGCTATCATCGCTGGAGTGCGTGACGATATATCCGACCAACCTATTCGTGACTACGCGCGACCATATAAAGAAAGCACTGGGAAACATTCGCGAGGATCTGGACAAGCAGATAGCCTTCTTCGAGCGCGAGGGGCGTGAGCTTGAGGCTCAGCGCATAAAGCAACGCGTGGAGTACGATATGGAGATGATCAACGAGTTGGGCTACTGCTCTGGCATCGAGAACTACTCGCGATACCTTGATGGGCGTGCCCCGGGATCGCGCCCATTCTGCCTTATGGACTACTTCCCGTCGGACTTCCTGACTGTCATCGACGAGAGCCACGTGACGGTGCCTCAGGTGCGCGGCATGTATGGCGGTGACCGCTCACGCAAGGAGAACCTTGTAGATTACGGCTTCCGCCTGCCCGCAGCACTCGACAATAGACCATTGAAATTCAGTGAGTTCGAGCAGTTAGCAACGAAGTCTATTTATGTTAGTGCTACGCCTGCCGACTACGAGATTGAGCATAGCGACGGTGAGATTATCGAGCAGTTTATACGTCCAACACATATTGTCGACCCGCCACTAAAGCTACGCGTTGCCGAGTATCAGATTGACGATATGATCGAGTGCATAAGTGCCGCTGTACGACGTGGCGACAAGTGCATTGTAACGACCATATCTAAGGCCTCAGCCGAGGAGATGTCGCGCTACTTTGAGCGCATAGGCATACGCAATAGCTACATACACTCCGACGTAGAGACATTAAATCGCATACAGATACTTGAGGACCTACGCGAAGATAGAATTGATGTGATCGTTGGCGTGAACCTCCTACGCGAGGGTATCGATCTTCCGGAGGTGAGCCTTGTGGTGATTCTCGACGCCGACAAGGAGGGTTTCTTGCGCAACGTACGAGCCATTACACAGATATCGGGTCGTGCAGCACGTCATACCAACGGACAAACGCTGCTCTATGGCGACGTGGTGACTGGCACACTACGCACTGCGATACTCGACAGTAACCGCCGCCGAGCAAAACAGATAGCCTATAACTTTGAAAATAACATCCTGCCCAAAGGTGCAAAGAAGAGCGGCACAGGACAGAGCACACTCCTTGCCGAGCGTAGCACAGAGAGTGCTACAAATAGCCTAAATCTGCCGTTAGAGCGCACTAATAGTAATAAGGATGGTGCAAATAATATAGAATTTAGCGGCTCGAATATAGCCGCAGAAAAGCTGTCAGAATACAACGCCGAAAGCGAAAAGATGAGCGTCACCGCTGCAAGCGTTGAGATGCTCATAGAGGAGGCACGTAGGGAGATGGAGGCGGCAGCAAAGACTCTCGACTTCATGGCAGCAGCACGCCACCGCGACCGCATGTACGAGCTTCAGAAACTTCGCGAGAAGCTATAATCAATAAGCACACAGCCACAATCTTACGCCAATATCAATAAAATCCTTCACACAAACCATATAATATATATGCACATTATTGCATATATATACATTTCCATCACCACTACTATAACACGAGTAGAATTAAGCGAACTGCACGTTAAGTGGAGAATATACAGCACAAAGTACTGAGCCAAACAGAAAGATAGGTCACCGAAATAGGAGGCCAGCAAATAGAGTGGCAGGAGTACGAAGACTCCATAAGTAAAATACTAACGATTATAGCTATCGAAAGTTTTATCCGAGTAGAGGATAATGATGCGCTCGACAGATTTCCCTCTATATGAAGGAGAAGAAAAAATGGATGAAATATCATTTTTTGACTCCGAATTACTCTCCGAGAATCTCATATTCTCAGAGTCGGAAAAGAGAGAGGCCTGATCCAAATTTTGCTGTTCAACAGAGACAGTAGGGGTAAAGACAGAAGAGGACACCTCGTCACGATAGACACGCTCATCATCGAGTAGCAGCCAGTCAGGATTAATATCAGGAAAAGCCTTCAATATTTTCACGACCAAATCGAAGCTCGGCTTGTTACGACCAGACAAAATATGAGAGACTCCAGAGGGCTGTATTTCGAGCAATCTGGCAAGAGTAGTGGGCGTAAGACTCTTCGCATGCAGCAAAAATTCAAGTTTTTCCTTCATAATCCATATTTTTTACAAATATACAAACTTTATTTTTGTAATGCAAATTTATTTTACAAAAGTAAAGTACATACAATTGTTAACAAGTATCACATTTGTAAAATAGAGAATTATGGTAAAAACAATAAATTAAATGTAACCACATTTAAATTGATATAATCAATGTAAATAACTAATATTACAATACTTATACTAATACACATCACATTAACAACCATAAATACTCAGAAGTCGCTAAAATCGAGTATTTACGCCAAATATAATTGATATAAAATATATAATCACCTCTTTTTTAGCATATTAAAAAATAATATTCAGCGATTGAAGTAGGTGATAATCACTGCAAAATGCCACTACTTACAAATGTTATAAATATTTACATTTATAACTATTAACAAGTGTGAGTATGGCCTAATCTGTTAACTTTTGTAAATCACATCAAGTGATTAAGATTGTGAACATTTTACATTTGTAATTACAATTGTAAAGAACAGGTAAAAATATTGCGAATTTTATGAGTTTTGATAGGATATCAAGGGGAACGAAAAAAATGGAGAATATTATGTTAATAAAAGAGGGTGAAGTACTGTTAACAACAGATACAACACCCTATAAATCAATAACTTGAATAGTTATTAACAATCTCTATTTATCTTAGAGATTCTGCGATATTTGCGAACTCTTCTGGAGTCAACGAGAGCTTATCCTTGCTGAAATCTACATCTTTTTCGGTGTTCATAGGCACTAAATGGATGTGTGCATGGGGTACTTCGAGGCCTAAAACCACCGTAGCGACCTTTTTACATTGGGTAGTTGCCTGAATTTTCTTCGCAATCTGCTTTGCGAATACTATCATCTCTGCAAGTTCATCGTCCTCGAGGTCGTAGAAATAGTCAACCTCACGCTTAGGGATTACTAAAGTGTGCCCCTTGGCTAAGGGAGCAATGTCGAGAAAGGCGAAGAAGCGATCGTTCTCCGCAACCTTGTAACAGGGGATCTCGCCCGCTACAATTCGTGAAAAAATCGTTGCCATAATTTAGTTTGAAATTTAGTCCAAAATTTATTACTTTGGGAAATAGTCCGCAGACTACCCCATCTACCTATGTTAGCCACATAAATCTAAATAACCATCCTTACTAAAACAACCACCGCTATATGCGACACACCATATAAAAGGTATAGCCGAGATAGCCAAACAGCATCACGTATTAAGCAGTCGCTTTACCCTATCAATACCCTTTATCTTGCGGATGTTGTCGAGCAACACGTTAAGACTGTCGATGTCCTGAACGTAGATACTTATCGTACCCTCGAAGATTCCATCGTGCGACTGAACGCTTATAGCTCGCATATTTATGCTGAAGTCTTGCGTGATAAGTTTCGTTAAATCTAAGATGATTCCCGTACGGTCGATACCACGAATCTCTACGGAGGCAAGATACGACACAGCCTTCTGCTGCGACCACTTGATATCCTCCTCTTTAATGATGTTACTGCCGAACTGAGCAGCGAGCTTGATGAGAGTATCGCACGTCGACTTGTGAACAATGATACGTCCACTCTGCGGGTCACGATAGCCTACGACCTTATCACCAGGAATCGGCTCACAGCACTCTGCCATAACGAACTCGGGCTCAGTCGAAGGAGCATCGTCGGCAATGGCTGTATCATCGAGCGACACTGCCTCATCATCGAGGTCTATGTCGACATCCTCCTCCTGCTTGCTGCCCGGGATAAGGAGTTTCCAAAACTTCAATATCTTTCGTGACGAGTTCTCCTTGAGAAGCTTGCCCAGGTTATCGAGGCTGATGATACCAGCACCAATCTTGCTATACAACTCATCCTTGTTGCTACACTGGTACGCAGGCATCAGCTTACGCAGCACCCGACCACTGAGCGTGACGTTATGCTCCGACAGACGCTCTTCAAGTAGCTGCATGCCATACTCCACACTGTTGTCATGCTCGCTCTTGAGGAAATCTTGTATCGACTGACGAGCCTTACTCGTGACAACGACACTGAGCCACTCGGCCTTCGGGCGGCCATTCTCTGCTGTGATGACCTCCACCTGGTCGCCGCTATTTAGACGCGCGGTAACAGGCATGGTGCGGTAGTTAACCTTAGCACCAATGGCGTGGTCACCAATCTTAGTGTGTATCTCGTAGGCAAAGTCGAGCACAGTAGCGCCGTACGGCAGCGAGTGAGGCTCGCCCTTAGGCGTGAAGACCACTATATCGCTCTTGTACAGCGCCAGTTTGAAGTTATCCAGGAACTCCAGGGCATTCTCCGTGGGGCTGTTGAGTGCCTCGCGCACCTTGCGTAGCCACTTGTCAAGGCCATCCTCTTCCTGAGCAATCGAAGCGTGCTTATACTTCCAGTGTGCCGCGAAGCCTCGCTCTGCGATGTCGTCCATACGCTCAGTACGCACCTGCACCTCTACCCATATACCATCAGGCCCCATCACCGTTGAGTGCAGCGCCTCATAGCCATTCGACTTGGGTATGCTTATCCAGTCGCGTAGGCGGTCGGGCTTGGGGGTGTAGATATCCGTGACACACGAGTACACCTGCCAGCACTGCGTCTTCTCCGAGGGGAAGGGCAGAGCCTTAAACACGATACGTATGGCGAAAAGGTCGTAGACCTCCTCGAAGGGTATCTCCTTGCGGCGCATCTTGTTCCAGATGGAGTAGACACTCTTCACGCGCGCCGTCATCTCGTACTGAAACTTATTCTTGTCAAGCACCTCTCGGATAGGTGCCATGAAGCGCTCGATATACTGCTGACGTTCCGAGCGTGTCTCTTCAATCTTACGCTCTATCTCAGCATACTCCTCCGGAAACCGATACT
>CALBKP010000108.1 GCA_937895825.1 uncultured Alistipes sp.
ACAAAGAATGTTCGCTATACGATTGAGGACAACTTCTTCACATTCTGGTTCCGTTTCATATACAAGTATAACTATATGCTTGAAATTGAGAACTACGATGCTGTAAAGACCATCATCAACCGCGATTACGAGACTTTCAGCGGCAAGATGCTCGAACGATATTTCAAGCGTGTGCTTATGGAGAGTAAAGCATACACACGCATCGGCAGTTGGTGGGATCGAAAGGGTGAGAATGAGATTGACATTGTTGCCGAGAACGAATTGAACGACGAAGCAGTATTCATTGAGGTAAAGAGAAAAGAGGATAACTTCGATGCTATTGCTCTTAAAGAGAAAGTGGATGTGTTTACTCGTGCCACAGGCAAGTTTAAGGATTACACTGTGTCGCAAAAAGGTTTGTCGATGACAGATATGTAGCGAATGTTATAAGGTGCGATATTCTAAAATCTACACAAAATTATGGCTCTGATTCCAGCATCGGTTTCAGATCTGTTTTTGTACCTTTTAGGGGTGAAAAATGCGATTTTTTGAAAGTTTTTGTACCTCGGGTTTTGATATTCAAGAAATTACACTTACTTTTACATTCCAAAATGGAGGTACAAGGCGAAAAGTGCGTTGAAAATCACTAACTTACACATTCTCAACGACTTGCCAAATGACTGATTGTACCTTTTAGAGTGCTAAATGACTGATTGATAATCATCTACACTTTCTGCATCGGAAAGTAATAGCACTTTATATAGGTTTTGTTAAATACGTATTATGAAACGACATATATTTATTATAGCTATTACACTATGCCTTATGGCGTGTGCCAAACACTCTGAACATTGGAATAAATTGGCACATGTAGAGTCATTTATCAATGAGAGTCCTGATAGTGCATTGAACGTCCTACGAGATATTGATACAGACGAGCTGACGGGTGATGAGGAGGTCGCAAGGCATGCCCTACTACTCTCCATGGCATTGGACAAGAACTATATTGATGAAACGGATGATTCGCTTATCAGTATAGCGAAGAATTACTACGAGGATACCAACGATATTAAAAACCAATTTTTATCGCTATACTATTATGGTCGTATCCTGTATAATCGTGGAGATTATTCCGATGCGATAGTGGTTTATACTACTGCTGAAAGTCTGCTAAACGAAATAGAGGATGACTACCTCGCAGGATTGCTCTATACTCAATTTGGCGAAATATACCGTCAAGTTTACGACCATTCAAAGAGCCTAAATGCATATCAGTCTGCATATAAACACTACTCTGCCGCAGGGTTGGAGCACCATAAGGCATACGCCCTACACGATATAGGTGCAGCCTATGGTAATCTCGATGAATTTGATCGTGCTGTTGATAATTTCAACATAGCGCTGAGTCTTGCTCATGATTTAGGAGATAAAGACCTTGAAATGATTTGCTGCCAAAATCTGCTTATGCTCTACGATATGACATACGCATATGAAGAATGCAGTGATATTGCAGAGGATCTAACTACCAAGTTTGACGAGGAGTTCTACTCGCCCAAGTGCTTAGGCTCATTAGCGAGTTATTATGCTGCATCGCAGGAGTTTGGTCGTGCCGAGGAGTACCTTAATCGTGCATGGGAGAAGACGGCAGATATTGGCGATACTATCGATATGTCCTTCAAGTCGGCCAATACGATGAAGCTAATGGGGCGTACTGATGAAGCGATGCGCTACTTCGAGAATGGCGTACAACTACAAAACAGAGAGTTACAACGAGCGCTCAAACAACCGATAGTATCAGCACAAAAGGAGTACTTCCAAAGTCAAGCCGAGTTCAACGCTTATCGCCTAAAAAAGGATCGACAGATATATTTTACAATATTTATCATCTTTGTCCTGATTTTGGTCGTTGTCATAATGTATGTAAGCCATAAAATCGTGGCTAAGAATGTAGAGATCAATCGTTATATGGAGGCTATACAGAGTCTTGAACAATCTCTTTTCACAAAGAGTATGGCAACAGATAGTATGGCCGAGCAGATCAGCCACCTATTCGAGTCACAATTCTCACTTATTGATAAGTTGAGCAGCACCTACTACGAGACACACGGTACAAAGCGCGATAAGGAGGCTATCTATAATCAGGTGCATAGCGAGATTGAGAAGCTACAAACCAACAAACGATACATACAGCAATTGGAGGATATTGTGAATAAGCACAAAGGCAATGTGATGCAGTTGCTACGAGAGTCTATGTCCGAATTTAGCGAGATGGACCATAGATTGCTATGCTTCCTATATGCAGGCTTTTCGGCTAAGGCAATTAGCGTATTTACCGGAGATAGTGTCGGCAATATCTACATGCGAAAATCGAGGCTAAAAGCTAAGATTGCACAGTCAAACTCTGAAAATAGAGAGGATATATTACGATATATACCATAATGCGTTGATGATCAGCCAATAAAACAAGCAGATATTTAAAACATGTCGTCATATTACTGATAATCAATCGTTTATATAATAATAGTATGGGTTGTTAGAATTACAAAATCTAACAACCTTTTTATTATATTGATTATCACCATATTAGCACACCATATTGTTAGGCGATTTAAGTGACAAAAATTCTTTATTACGAAGGTTACTACGTAATTTTGCAGATGAAAACATGTAAAAACTCGCAGTATGAAAAACTTCTTATTTTCGCTCCTAACACTTCTCTTTTGTGTTTCGAGTATCTATGCACAAAGCGTAGCAGACCAACTACCTATTGACCCAGCTATCCGCGTGGGAAGGTTAGATAATGGCATGACCTACTTTCTTCGCCACAACGACAAGCCAAAGGGACAGGCCAGTTTCTATATTCTTCACGATGTAGGTGCTATACAGGAGGATGACGACCAGCAGGGGCTTGCTCACTTCCTCGAGCATATGGCCTTTAACGGCACGAAAAATCTGCCTGGTAAACAGATGATTGAACGGCTTGAGAGTATCGGTGTACAATTTGGGCTTAACCTCAATGCCGGAACATCGTGGGATTATACTGAATATATGATTAAGGATTGTCCTGTTACGGAGGAGAATGTCGACCTTGCGCTGCTCATACTTCACGATTGGTCGCAGTTTATCGCCCTTCAGCCCGAAGAGATTGATTCTGAGCGTGGCGTAATTATGGAGGAATTACGCACGCGCGACGGAGCACAGTCTCGAGCTCAAAACGATATGTTTCAGAACCTATTTAAGGGTTCACTTTATGAACATCGTAACCTTATTGGTTATCTCGATGGTCTAAAATCATTCGACCACACAGCATTGGAGACATTCTACAAAAAGTGGTATCGCCCGGAATACCAATATTTGGTAATCGTTGGTGACATTGATGTCGACAAGGTTGAGGCGAAGATTAAAACATTAATGAGTGATATCCCATCATCACCAGCTGATGCTGCTGAGAAAGAGTTAATTACCGTGCCTACAACCGAGAAGCCCATCATCTCTATCTTTACAGATGCCGAGCTTACGCAGTCGAGCGTGATGATGTTTGCTCGTCGTGAGGCTATGCCTAAGGAGTATAAAAATACAATGATGGGAATCTCAGTTGAGTATATCAACACATTCGTAACGATGATGATGAATAACCGTCTAAATGAGATTGCCAAACGTGCAGATGCTCCATTCTTGGGTTGTAGTATGTCGGAGGGTGGCATAGGCGTATGCCCTACTTTGGAGGCTACACACTTCTCGGTAACGGCTCATGAGGGTCGTACTGATGATGCTTTTAGGGCGATGTATACTGAGATGGAGCGCATGCGTCGCCACGGCTTCACGGCTGGTGAGTTCGAGCGTGCTAAGATGGAGATTCTAAGATGGGCAGAGCGTCAGTATACCAATCGTAACGATGTCTACAATAACGAGTATGCAGAGCGTTATTTGGATCATATTAAGTATGGTCGCTCAATAATGGATGCCGAGACTGAGTGGCAGCTCGACCAGGCACTTATCAACAGCCTCACGGTAGAACAAATAAATGAGGTGTATCGTCAGATAGCTAAGCCCAACGAGAACCTTGTAATCCTCGTGCGCTCTCCTAAGAAGGATGGTGTTAAGGTTGCATCGGTGGATGATATAAAGAGCATCATCGCCGAGGTTGAAGCATCGGAAATTAAACCTTATGCGGACAATACTATTATCGAGCCTCTTATCAATCCTGAGGTTAAGTTGAAGGGGACAACGATAAAGAATACAATCTACAATGAATCCTTGGGATTCACTGAGTGGACTTTGAAGAACGGTATCAAGGTTGTTGTTCGTCCTTCAACATTGAAGGCTGATGAGGTTTCAATCAACGCTACATCTAAGGGCGGTAAATCGATGCTCAAGGTTGAAGAGTCGCAACAAGCAGACCTCCTTGCAACTGTTATGCAATATTCCGGTATAGGTAAATTCTCAGCTACGGATCTCGGCAAACAACTATCGGGTAAGAGCGCCTATGCATCGGTAGGTGTTGGCAATTATGAGCACTCGGTCTATGCAGGTGGCTCTCCAAAAGATATTGAGACTATCCTACAACTTGTATATCTGAACTTTACATCGCCACGTTTCGACCAGACAGACTTAGATAACATTAAACAGATGTATGCACCATATTTCCGTAATATGGAGTCTGATCCTAACTACATTATGGCTAAACAGTATAATAGGACATTGTACAAGAACAATCCTCGTCGCCAGATCACCTCAGCCTCTCAGATCGAGGCTATCAACATCCCCTCGTTGCAGGCTATCCACT
>CALBKP010000109.1 GCA_937895825.1 uncultured Alistipes sp.
GGAAGAGTGGGAACAGATGCCATAACCGTAACATACACGTAGTTTGAAGACTCGCCACCCTTTGTTGCGAAGAACGAGTAAGTACCAGTAGCCTCAGCAACGAACTCACCATTAGCGAGCTTATTCATTGAAGGGTCATAGATAGTAGCAGCAGCTGTTACATCAACACCCTCCTGCATAACGGTAAACTTAACTGTATCGCCAAGCGCAATAGTTGTTTTGTCAGCCGAGAGAGTGATAGAGCCAGTTGTAGTAGGCAGGTCGGGAGTGGGCTTCTGATCCTCTGTACCATCAACGGGCTCGCAACCTACGAATGCGAAGGTTGCTGCTGCGCACAAAAGCGCAAAGAACTTTGAAATTTTCATTGTCGTAATTAGTTTTAAGTTATTGTAATTTATAATCGTTTCAATCTCCAAAATATTACTTCATATAGTCGTAACCAACGCTGCCATTAGCAGGGCACATAGCAAGGTTAACAACCTCATAACGGTTCGAGTCATTGAGACCCGTCACGATAACCAACACCTTGAGGTTATCCTTGTTCCACTTCGAGCTTGAGATCTCAAGCGACATGGTGTACTCAGCTGTCTGGCCTGCCTCCAACATACCGAGGTCGAAGCCAGTAATGGGATTAGACGCTGCGATGTAGCGAATAGAGTTGTTGTGCGTGTAGTAAGACTCATCCGAAGTACCTGCCTGCGGAGCATAGATACCATCCTCCAACAACCAAGCAGTCACGCGATACTCACCCGCAACCTTTGCCTTAACACCGGCCTTAACAACTACCTGAGTGTTACCACCCGTAGCTGCTGCCGTAATACCTGCATCAGCACCCTCAGCCTTCCACAATGCGTCGATCTGAGCCTTGATATCGCTCGCGCTTCTATCAGCCGTACGTGGGTAGTAGAAGTTGAACGTGAGCGAGGGATAACCTGCAACGAGGCTGCCGTAGTGCGATGTCACAACCTCTGCCGAGCGTGACCATGATGGATCGTCCGAGTTATAGGTGTGCGACATAGCCTCGTAGAACTTGTTGTGGTAGTTCTCGTCGGCCTCGACCTCTCGCAACTCCTTCATCATCGTAGGACACCAGCCACACTTCGTACCTGTGTGGTCAACCAAAAGGATGCGGTGGTTGAACGATGTGTTCGAGGGGTCGCTATCGGCAGGAAGTTCTGGGATACCAGGGACAACGTCGATTTTGATAGTCGGGGTAATCGACGAGCCAGCCACAGCATAAAACTCGAAGGCTCCATCCTCCTCGAAAGTATAGGGGTTAGATACCTCGGTATAGGTAGCCTTGTTGAATACCTTTGCAGCCGCTGTAACATTTGCACCCGTAGAGTCGGTAACAGTGAAAGTTACAGCCTCACCGATAGTTGCTACATACTTATCTGCTGTGAGGTTCACATCACCCGTAGGGGTAATAATCTCATTACCATTGTCAGGCTCACAAGCCGCAAAGAGAGTTGCGACTGCACAGAGAAGCGTAAAAAACTTTGTAATTTTCATTTTTATTGTCTATTAATCTTTCAGTGTTACTAAAGAGTTAGAATGATAGCGTGAGAGCGAGGTTTACACCGGTATATGCAGGCTGGAAGCGGCAAACACCACCTGAGCATACATAACCAGCGCGGTTACGACCGTACGAAAGCTGAGCGCGGAAGCTCTTGTGCGTAAAGCTGGCACCCACCTGGTAGTAGTGCAAGAGGTAGTTGTCGTACTCATAAGTGTCAAGATTCATGTAATAGTTACCATACATGCCATCCTGCATCTTCTCGCAGTTCCACATATCGCTCACGTAGAAGCTGAACTTGGGAGCGAGGTTATACTCGATAGTAGCTGCTACCCAGTCACCCTCGTAATCATTCGAAGCAAGATACTGGGCCTCGAAACGCAACGAGTGCTTCTTGTTAATCTTATAGGTCACATCACCAACAAAGATGTGCGAGCGGCAATAGTGTGCCGCTGGAGAGTCGAAGTGGTTGATCTCCTCATCCCAACGCTGGAACGAGTAGAGGAACGTGGTCTTAAGGCTCTTATTCCACTGGCGCTCAACATCGAAGTTGAAATCTATCCATACGTTACGGCTGTCAATAGTCTGCGCCATACGCTGACTATAGTGCTTAAGCGTGTTGAACATCGAGAAGTTGGCGTGGAAGTTCCAATACTTACCGCGAGCCTTCTTGTTACGCAACGAGTAGTAAACGTCTACCTGACCACCAATCTCGCCGCCTGTGTGAACGCTCGAGCCTCGATAAGGGTTAAGGTTCGCAAGCGAGTAGGTGTGCTGACGAGTGAGCAAAGGGATATAGTTCATGGTATTACCACCTCCGATACCCTCGGGGCGCAACTGCTCGATTGGCGTAATCATATTCTCCTGGCGACGGAATGTTGCCGACACAGAGAAGCGCTTATAGTTGTAACCGAGGTCTACGCTGATAACGTTACCCTTAGCGGCATCGAGCTGAGGATTGAAGATATCCTCGTTGAGCTTTGCAGCATACTCACCACGGAACGAAAAGCCAGCATACTCAAAGTTTGCACGACCTGACACCATATTGAGCACATCTGATGAAAGACCAACGGGCATCTGTGCCGTAGGATAGTCCACACTTGCGTCCTTCTGGTAACGACCAACATAGCTACCCTCAACCGACACCATACCATCGTTCCAACCAGCCATCTCCGAGATAGAGAGCGAGAGATCAGCACCCCAAATGGCGTTGTTCGAGCGAACATCGTAAAGGCGGGGCATACCAGCCAACACCTTAACGTTAACCATGTTGTTGAAATTATAGTAAGCACGAGCACCTGCCAAAGAGTTATTGAAGGCCAAAGCTCTATCCTCGTATGCACGGAAGATAAGACCATTACCAAACTGATCGTAGATATCGCCGAGACGAACACCCCAGTTTTGATCCTCCCACTGCACATACTTTGTCAAGAAGGCTGAGAGCTTAGAGTCGCGCTGCTGGTACTCATAGAAATCGTAACCATAGAGCGGAGGAAGATAACCGTCAATCTGAACACCTGCCGAGAAACGGCCAATAGAGTAGTCAACCTTCAAATAGTCATTAGAGCCAAAGTTACCCTTGACACGCTCGTATGGCTTGATAAGGCCAATATCCTCAAGCGTCTTATCTGGAGCATAGTAGCTGCTATTACTCTCCAATGCTATTGACACCTGACCCTCGCCAGCCTTGATCTGTGCTGAGGCCTCGTTGGCAACGAACATTGAAGCTGCTAATAAGCTAACTGCGAGTAAAAATTTCTTCATTTCGTAAAGTTTATATTATCTAAAATTAAACAGAGGGAGAGGCCATCCTTAAGTGAACCCTCCCTCTATCTACCTATCACAATTATTTGAGCTCCTTGATCTTCTCGAACAGCTCCTGCTCGCTACCAGGGGTATAACCCGAGTGTGAATAAACCACGTTACCCTTGCCATCAACGATGAAGGTGTGGGGCGTGAGGCTCACGTTCATTGCACGCTTGAAGTCCTGATTCTTGTCGTAAACGCATACGTAGTCGTCCCAACCCTGACCCTGAGTCATAGCACGTGCGCGGCTCAAAGTACGAGCGTCATCAACCGATACAGCAACAACCTTCATATCTACCTCCTCCAACCAGTCGTAGAGGTTGTCATTGATAGCGTTAAGCTCCATGATACAGGGCTTACATGTTGTTGACCAGAATGAGATAATCATAGGCGTACCATCTACCAAGTCGCGAGTAGAGATAACCTTACCCTCCTGGTTCTCAACCTTTACGTCGGGCATTGACTGTGCCGATGCGCTAAAGCCCACGAAGAGGGCAAGCATCAAAAACATCATCTTTTTCATAATACTTCAAGAAGTTTTAAGTTAATAATAATCTAATCCTTAGTCCGTTATGGCTGCGACTGTCACACTCTGAGCGTAACCCTCATCACACGTTCACGCGAGATTAGCCCCTCGCCGATTCATATAACAAACGTAGCGACGCACCATATTCGGGTGCAAGATAGTGAATAAATCGCAAAAAATAGCAACTTTATATAAAAATTTCCGTGAAACGGCAGAATTTGGGGGTAAAGTGAATCCCCGAAGCTTCCCCATAGGGGAAGACAACGGGGATGTCTCTTGGTTGTGACACGCTATCGCTTCAGTCGCTGGTAGTGGCAGACAAGCAGGCGGCCATCATCATCGTAGAGGTGCATGCCGTTGCCCTCACAATACTGCCACATCTTGCAATCGGCACACTTGCCACGCTTAGCCCACGCGCGGTTACGGAACTTCTCAAAGCGGTTTTGCCACACATCCCAGAAGTTATCCTTGTAGATATTGCCCTGTGTGAAGTTGGCGCGTACGCTCGTACAGCCCGAGATGTCGCCATTCACACGTATCGACGCAACACCCACACCAGCATAGCACTCGAAGGGGTTGGTCCTCACGCGCATCTCGTAGCCGCCGAGAAAACCCTCACAGCCGTACGATGCCATAACACGACCCTCTTTGCGCGTGGCCTCGATAAACTGCATGAGGTAGGTGAACTCCTCGTCGTTGAGTTGTAGCGACTCATCCGTAGCCGCACGACCCACCGGAAAGATGGTAAATAGTCGCCAGCGACGCACGCCGAGGGAGTATAGGAACTCCTTGAACTTATCCAACTTAGGTAGCAACGCAGGCGTTACACACGTCACCACATCCGAGGCGAGCTCCTTATCAGCTGAGATCATACGCACGGCCTCCACGGCACACGCAAAACTATCCTTATTCTGGCGGATGTGGAAGTGCTCCTCCTCGAAACCATCGAGCGACACAGTTATTGAGTGCAGACCCGCACGAACAAGCGAATCGAATCGCTGACGCGTGAGTCCAAGGCCATTTGTCACCATACCCCATGGATAGCCTCGACGATAGAGGTTTAGACCTATCTCCTCAAGGTCTTTACGCACGAGCACCTCGCCACCCGAGAGTATCACGAGTACCTTGTTGGGGTTGACATTCGGCGTTATCTCGTTGTCCAACACACGGAAGAAATCCTTCGCGGGCATATCCTTCAGCGCGGGGTCCACCGTACAGTCACTACCGCAGTGGCGACACTTGAGGTTGCACCTCAACGTACACTCCCAAAAGAGCGTATTTAGTACGTGCTCGTCACGACGTATCTGGCGCAACTTTTTGAACAGTTTTAACGCTATCCACTGACGCAAACCTAATCGTTTTCCCATAGTCTCTCCATCTATTCTGTTACCCTCTACTCAGCCTCCTCGCTCATACGCTCCAGCTTAACGTCGCCAAGCTCAGCAACGCCGCCATGTGTAGCAACGTTTATCACTCGGGGCATAAACTCTCCCCCACCCTCAGGTCCATCAATATCCACCAGCTCGAGACTTGGCGTTGTACCACTCACGTAGAACCAACCATCGGCATCCGACATGGTTGTGTTGCCTCCAATATCTGCCCTTATTCCCTCGATAGGCTTACCCTCGGGGTTCACAACACGCCCCGTAGCGGCAAACGTGGGGTTGTACTCCACTTCGGGCACGCCATAACACGCCACACACGTAAGCGTCATTCCGAACAGTGCGAATAGTCGCGTTAATATTCTACCAATCATTGACATAGCCATCTCGTTTATTAGTTATTTATACTCTCTTCTTTTAGCTCCAACGTAACATCGTCAAGTGTCACATCATACTTACCATTATTCCAACCTTCACCGTTCTCAACCTTCACAACCTTATCACTTACATCTATCGACAGCGACTCGAACCAGCCGCCATTATCCTCTCCATCAATATCCATGAAATTGATGTATTTCATCTTTGAGCCACCGCGATATTGGCCCTCCAAACAACCCTCCGCATCGGTTATCGCGAGGGGCTGGGTATTGTAGTCATATTTCGCCGATACCTGAATGCCCGGGATGGGCTTTCCCTCGCCATCAACCACACGCAGCGATACCCTAAACGTGGAGTACGGCGTGCCGTAGGCATCCAAATTACCACCGCCCTCGCAACTCACTGCTCCAAAGCCGAGTATCGTCATTAGAAAATAGATTAATCTCCTCATAATCACATTATTATTCATTATTATCCTCAGCACTCTTTTCAGATAGTGTAACGTCGCCAAGCTCAGCCCTAAAACCGCCCTCGTACCAATTGCCACTACTCTCCTCAACCTGCTCGATCTTGTCGGTGATGTCGAGCTTGAGCGTCTCAAATTCGCCGCCATTCTCCTCTCCATCAGGGTCTACAAACTCCACCTCGTACTGTGAACCAGGCCAGACGTAGGCATCGACGACGTTGATGTTACCCTCATCGTCCGAGGCACTGTTTTCGTAGCCTAAAGGTCCGCCGTCGCAGTGAACCTCGATACCCTTGATGGGCACACCCGCCTCGTCGACAACACGTGCCGAGAGGTGAAACAGAACGTGCGGACAGCCATACTCGGCGACCACATCGTCATCGAACGAATTGTCCTCGAGTAGCGCGCTGCATCCCGCCGTGCCGAAACCGAGGAGCGTCATCAGAAAATATATCAGTCGTTTCATAGTCGTATGATGTTAGTTATTAGTCTATTCAACTCTTTGCAGCACTATATCACCAAGCTTAACAAAGGAGTCTCCCACATATCCCCATTCATCGGGAGTATTGGAGTAGGGCGGTATGCGGTCACTGATGTCGAGGCGCAGACTCTGGTAGCAGCCGCCATTGTAGTAGCCATCGATATCCTCAAATATGATAACGCGCTCTTGACCAGGCTTGAGATGCGCAAAGGCATCTATCTCGCCCTTATAGTCGGAGTAGCCCGTACGTCCGCAAAACTCCGCGCCCTCAGGATAGGCGACTATGCCCTGTATCGGGTTGCCTGCCTCATCGACAACGCGCGCCGTGAGCCACAGCACGTAGTATGGCTTCCACTCCTCCTTCTCGCAACCCATTGACACAACCGCACATAATGCCAACAACAAAGATACAATTTTTTTTATACTACTCCTCATCTTCCGTAACTTTTTTCTTAAGCACCACATCGCCCATATCGGCCGCGTAGCCGCCCTCGTACCATCCGCCCTCGCCCGGGGCAATGTTGTAGGCGTGCGTCTCTACGGTAAGCGGCTCAAACTCGCCGCCATTCAAGGGGCCATCTATATCTACGAACGTCACCTCGTACTGCGCACCAGGCCATATAGTTCCCGTGGCCTCGATGTTGCCCAAATAATCCGAGACTCCAGTGTTGTAGTCGAACTGATCGCCCTTGCTCGTGCGTACGTGGATACCCTGAATGGGCGTACCTGCCTCGTCTACGACGCGTGCAGTAAGGCGGAAGGTGACGTGCGGCGTGCCATATTCCACGCGTGCGCAACCATCAATGCCAAAGCCGAGGAGCGCGAATAGCAAGTATAACAAGCGTTTCATATCCTGTTAATTTATAACATTTAACTCATTACTTTAAGTCCATTACGGGGTCGACTCTATCGAACGTGCCGTAGAGCTGCTCCGCGGCAGCGCGACACCCTCCACGACATCGCGTCCAGAGCTTACAACCCACACAACGGTCGGGCGTGGTGGTAAAGTAGCCATCGTCGTTCGCGCGAGCAATAATATCGGCAAGGCTCTCGTCGTAGATGTTACCCAACACGCGGGGAGAGTGGTTGCAGAAGCGCACCTCGCCGCGATAGTTTATCGTCAAGGGACGTTGGGCGATATCTGTGGAGCAATGCGAGAACATGATGTTCGGATAATCCTTAGGGTCAAGCAGACACATCGGCGTACATACGCCGCTATGCACTCTCATCCCCAGTTCACTGGCCTTAACGTCGACACGCCTAAATGCATCACGTAGCTCTTCGTGGCTGAGGTTTAGCTCCTCGGCATGGTACTTGCCGAGACCTCCTATATTGAAGCGGTTACACATTATGTAGCTCGCCCCAAGCTCGCTGTATAACTCAAGCGCCGGTTCAATACGATCGACGTTCAATCTGCTCAGTATAAACACAGGCATCAACCAGTCCTGCTTCGTGGCTGCCACTCTACGTGCCGCTCGCATGGCTCTATCCCACGAGCCAGCAAGCTGCGTGATGTGGTCGTGGAGCTCGGCACGGTCGGCAAGGATTGGTATCTGGATCTTTCCCAAGCCGATGTCGTTAAATATAGCTATGTCATTGTCCGTAAGGAGAGTACCATTTGTAAGCAGGTTGACATTTGCACCTCTGAAGCGCGCCATGAGTGCGAGATCGTGAATCTTAGGCATAAGCATCGGCTCACCACCAGAGAAGGATATTGACCCGATGTTGGCTTGACGTAGCAGTCGCTTCAGCGTGCGACGCGCAAAGCGATAGTCTGGTGGCGCTACTGCACAGGGGCCCGCATCGCCCTTGAAGTAGTTGTAGCAGAACCTGCACGCCTGGTTACACGCATCCGTAAACTCGAATACGGCAAATCCCAAATCGACCCTATCTCTCTTATCTCTGCTCCCAAAAAGCATACTACTCTACTATTAATATGGGTATCCGCTGCTTAAACATCTCGTCACTATCGCCGTTATCGTACATGTGATACATAAGTTCTATGGTGGCTAAACCCTCATAGCCCTTAGCATTGATGGTGAACTCGAAGCTGGTGCTGCCCTCCTCAAGCGTGTACTCCTCGCCCGACAGCTTGTTACCATCCTTATCCAGAAGGTCAATCTTTGCCGTCGTCGGAAACATACAGTAGGCGTTGAACACCACAATATCACCATCACGCAACGATGCGCTGTATGTTCCGCTCTCGGCCTCTACACTGTTTGTTAGGGGTGGTGCAGGGTCGTAACAAGTAGGACCTGGCTGATCGTAACACGACACACACCCCGTGAGCGTAGTCATACCCACGAGCGTAAGTATCGCGCCACCTAAGCGGAACTTCGCACGCACGGCACGGGCACTGCGGCCACCGCTACAAAATACCCACGCCGACACCACAACGAAGGCCACACCTAATCCGATAAGAAGAATTGTCTTTTTCATGGCATAGTGATTTTTCTCACTGCAAATATACACCACACTACGCCCTTTAGCCAAATTTTTAGGCCGAAAATTTTTCCAGGCACCCTTAGCAAACACGCTGATTATCAGCGAGTTGAAAAACTGATTTTTGCTAATTTTTCAACTTGCTGATTTTCAAGCACTTACAAACAGACCGTATTTTCGACTTTGAAAACATTATTAACGCATTAAAAATCAACATTATACAGCTTCAAGGATCTATATTTTAAGATAGTGGTATGAATTTCCTAAAAAAAGCCTTAACTTTGCCTTAACAAAAGCAAGTATCTATGGGGACAACATTAAAATATAGTCGCAGGCACACGCGCGAGGTGGCGTTTGGTGGAGTGACAATTGGTGGAGACAATCCTATCGCCGTGCAGTCGATGACAAACACACCGACGGCCGATGTCGAGCTCAGCGTAGCACAAACCGAAAGTATCGCCGCCGCGGGAGCAGAGATTGTTCGCCTCACGGCGCAGGGCAAAAAGGAGGGAGAGGCACTTGCACCTATAATGGAACGCCTCCGCAAGGATGGGTGTCGTGCGGCTATCGTTGCCGACATACACTTCACGCCCGAGATTGCGATGATCGCCGCCGAGGCCGTTGATAAGGTCCGCATCAACCCCGGTAACTTCCGCACCTCGAATGGCGAATTGGAACGCCTCATAGAGATATGTCGTCGCCGTGGCGTAGCGTTGCGCATAGGCGTAAACCACGGCTCGCTCGCTAAGCGTATCTTCGACGAGTATGGCGACACGCCCGAGGGCATGGTTGCCTCGGCGATGGAGTTCTTGCACATGTGCCGCCGTGCCGACTTCCACGATGTTGTGGTGTCGATGAAGTCGAGCAACACGCGCGTAATGGTTCACGCCTACCGTCTGCTTGTCGAGGCGATGGAGCGTGAGGCGATGGACTACCCCCTACACCTCGGCGTTACGGAGGCAGGCGATGGCATCGAGGGTCGCATTAAGAGTGCCGTGGGCATAGGCGCGCTCCTTGCCGATGGCATTGGCGACACGTTACGTGTATCGCTCACCGAGAATCCCGAGAACGAGGTGCCCGTAGGTCGTCTTTTGGCCGAGTATTACACAAATCGCACTGCCGAGTTCGAGGTCTGCGACACGACAAAATATAGCCCCACATCCTTTGCTCCACGCACGAATGCCAAGCCGGTAGTTCACAGCGAGATAACCGCAGATTACGACATAATAGAGGCGCTATCAGACAACCCCACGCACGAGTGGCGCGCAGCAATTCTTAACCGCCAAGATTTGCGTCCTGTGGTGCTACGTCGCACATACACAGAGTGCGACTCCGAGCTTGTGGCGATATATGCCGCGGCCGATATGGGGCAGCTTCTCATCGACGGCCTGGCCGATGGCGTGTGGATAGATGCGCCAGCAGTCGATGAGGCAACGATTAACGACATAGAGTTGATGCTATTGCAGGCCTCACGCTTACGATTCTCGCGCACGGAATATATCGCCTGCCCGAGTTGTGGCCGCACGCTCTACGACATACAATCAACGCTTGCAGAGATTAAATCGCGCACATCGCACCTCAAGGACCTCAAGATTGGCGTAATGGGCTGCATTGTCAATGGTCCTGGCGAGATGGCCGATGCCGACTACGGATATGTCGGCGCGTCGCCCGAGCATATCACACTCTACCGCGGTCGCGAGATTGTCGAGCGTAACATCCACCAAAGTAAGGCTCTCGACCGCCTAATCGAAATAATCAAGGCCGACGGCAGGTGGCACGAGCCCACAACCGATAGTAATTAATAATTGTCATGTGGGTCGCATGAGTTAAGTGTGTCCAGCGAACTAAAAGATAAAGTGATACTAAGCCTTACAAAACCAATAGAACTCATATAACTCACAGAGCCCGCTACTAATTACTATTTATTAATTATAAGACAAATGGCGATGAAGAGCTATAAGGCACGTGGCATCGTTCTCGGCACACTGAAGTATGGCGAGAAGGGAGTTATTGTACACATGCTCACCGACACATACGGTCGCCAAAGCTATATGGTTCAGGGTGTTCGCCCCACAGCAAAAGGGTCAAAGATGGCACTGCTACAACCCATGTTTGCCGTGGAGTTCGAGGGTCTTCACTCCGACAAGATGTCTATGCACCGAATGAAGGATATAGTACCTGGCATCGTGCTGCAATCAACACCCTTCGATGTTCGCAAGTCGACGATGGCACTCTTTATGGCCGAGGTACTCTACCGCCTTATACACGAGAGCGAGCCCAACGAGGAGCTCTTCGACTTTATATGGGGCTCTGTCGCCGCCCTCGACGCTATGGGGGAGGGTGTTGCCAACTTCCACCTATGGTTCATGGCCAACCTAAGCCGCCCGCTCGGTTTCTCACCCGACAACGAGTACCACGAGGGGGCGTGGCTCGACATTCGCGACGGCCATTTCACCCCCTTTGCCCTTATGCCCAGCGCAGCACTCACGCCCGAGAATGCTCGCATCCTGCACGACATGTTGGAGTGCGACGTGCGCTACCTCGCGGAGATAGGTCTCAACCGCACCGAACGCGTAGAGTTCTTGGAGGCCATGCTCCGCTACTACGCCTACCACCTCGAATCAATACGCGCAGTAGAGTCACTACGCATCCTACAAGAGGTATTTTAGCAGTAATGTTAATATCATTTCATCGTCGCTCGAACGAAATAAGATTCTATTTGGTTTAATTTTCACATCAAGTTATAGGTTAATTAAAAAATTTTTATTAAATTTGCGTTGATATACCTTACGGTGACAAGGCAGGTAATATCGTTGTTGAGTGTGTGTGATGTAAAGTTTGGTTTATAACATTGCATCACCAATAGCATGAGAATCAACCAAATAACTATAACTATGAACAACAATCTTATGTCCGTGGAGTCGTACGAGGCTCCTGAGATGGAGGTCATTTCGACAATCGTCGAGTATGGCTTCGACCTCTCATCAGGCATTGATGATGCCTTTGAGGATGACTTTGGTGAATTTTAAACAACTATTGCAACAATGAAAAAGCTATTAAAGAGTTTGATGATCGTTGCAGTAGCTGCAATGACGTTTACAGCCTGCTCGGAGGTAGACGAGCAGGTGGATGCGGTACGTCGCACGGCCGCAATCAATTTTACAGCCAATATCAACGAGGATGATACCCGTTCGGGCTTCACCGACCGTGTAGAGGTGACCGACGAGGAGGGTAACACCACCGTTAAGTATAAGTCGGAGTGGGACGGTGGCGAGAATATCGCCGTTGTGCTAACGTCGCAGAGCGAGTCTAAGCGTGTCGTAGCAACCATTGCAGAGGCAGGTGCTAAGGCATCGTTCTCAGCAGAGTTCGAAGATCCATACGAGGTAGGTATGATCTACGCATATAGCCCCGCCGAGGCATGGGTCGAGGGCGAGTACTTCTCGGATGGTCATATGGCCGCCGTTATCCCCACGGAGCAGACACCGCGTGCCAACTCGGTAGACCCCAAGGCACACCTTCTCTATGCTCAGGGTCCCTACTACACTAACTATGAAGTTCCCACCACCGCTGATCTCATCTTCTGGCATCAGAGTAGCTACGGTAAGATGACCATCAACCACGATGTGAAAATCGAGAGCCTGAAGATTCAGCTTGTGGGTACTACACCTTATACGAACGAGGCTTACAACAAGACCTTCACGCTCGATGCTAAGAACGTGGAGAACAACGTATTCTGGTTCGCGTGCGATGGCCTCAACGCATCTAAATTCGTTGTATCTGCAAAGTGTGCTGATGGCATTACTTACCGCAAGGCTGTTACTATTCCCGAGGGTCGTAAGCTCGAGTTCCGCAGTGGCCACCTGTCTACATTCTCGGTTAGCGGCCTTAGCGACGCCCCCATCTCGAACAGCGTGATTAAGGGCGCTTGGTATTCCGACGTGGAGTATCACCTCTCGGTGTTTAATGAGGATTCGGCCCTCGCGCTTGACCTTGCGCTATATTGCCCGACATCGGTAATGAAGGTTGTTCCTGAGGGTACATACCCCGTTGTATCGTATGCCGACTTCGACGAGGAGGGCAACTACACAGAGACTGATAACCACTACGTTATGGCTGCATACTCATACGCTTATGCAAATAACGGGTATGGCTCGTCGGCCGTAGAGCTTAAGAGCGGTGAGGTTGTGGTTAAGCACCTTGAGGAGGGCTACCATATTGTAGTAGAGGTTGTCGATAATAACGGTGTGGCTCACAGCTATGAGTTCGCAGGCATTATGAATCCCTCGGCCGACTGGTCGTCAATTGGCAATCCTCCTATCCCTTGGGATGATGCCGAGTACGACGCTACGCTCGCATCGCTTACGGGTGCATTCTACGAGGGCACAACCGAGGGCTACTATGCTTCGGGCGATAGATTCGACCTTACGTTCACAACCGCCGATCCCGCCTATACCGTGAACCTCTCGCTCGAGGTGCCTATGGGTCAGGATACCCACGGCATCATCCCCGAGGGTATCTTTACGTTCGGTGCCGAGGAGGGTCTCGTTATTGCCGATGGTGCTACGTCATATCCTACGGATGCCGACACGCTCAGCGTTACGGCGGGTACACTCAGCGTGGCATATAACGTTACTAAGAACGCCTACGACTTTGTTCTCAATGTGACAAACGGCCTTAAGACCACAATCAAGGTTACGGCTACCGTCGAGCGCATCGCAACAACCACGGAGTGGGACGTAGCAATCCTCAGCCCCAAGGATAGCGTTGTTAAACCTCTTGACACCCCCGTTGTGGAATCTGTCGTTGAGGGCAACAAGATCGCCCTCACGTGGGATGCGGTTGCCAATGCCGACCGCTATGAGGTAACTGCCAATGGCGAGGTAATGTATAGCGGCAAGATCACAAGCTGTACCCTTAGCGGTCTTGACTACGATACGGAGTACACCGTTAGGGTTGTTGCATACCCCGCATCTACGGCAACCACGCTCAAGGAGTCTGATCCATGGACCGGCTACATTCGCACGGCTAAGAAGACAACTCCCGACTACGAGATTACGCTCACGGGCATCAGCTCAATTGAGGGTAACACCATCCGTTTCATCGGCGATAATACGGCCGATTATATGGAGATAGAGTTCAACCCCGGCCTTGCATCTATCGTTGCCGGCAGCTACGAGGGCGTCGATGTTAACCCGTGGACCGGTACGGACTATACCAATAGCTCGGCCCTCGAGTTCAACACCTACAACGAGTCGTTCTTCGGCTTTGCGCAGATTCCCTCGGAGTATCCCTACTACGCAAATGCCGATAGCTACATCGACGTTGCAGTCTTGGGTGGAGACTATATGTTCGTTGCAAACCTCTACGCGTATATCGACGGTGGCGTGAAACTCATCAAGTATACTTACGAGGGTCCGTTGTCAGTAGGCGGTGGCTGGAGCGAGGAGTTCGACGGCACTATCCAGTCGTGGACCTATACCAATACAGCCTGGCCAACATACTACGCGGTTAAGGGTAATGGTTTCTCTATGGAGCTCGGCTTCTTCAATAACTATAAGGACTATATCGCTAAGCGCGAGACGGGCTACACGATCGGTGACTCGAGCTGGTATGCTCGCTACTTCTCGGTGCGCAACCTCACAATCAATGGCGTGGGACAGGACCTTACACCTACCTACGGCTCGCTTATGGTTAACGAGGGTGGCGCGGCTGGTGCTATTCACGATATCGACATCGAGCTTACGATCAACGGCACGGTCTACGAGTTCAGCTACTACGGTTATATCAATGGCGAGGCTATTGACGGTGGTAATCCCGATGACGAGCCCGAGGTGCCTACGCTCGAGCCTCTGGATATCACTATGACCTCGATGAGCGAGGGTGAGGCGTTGAGTAACTTCTACGCTTACGACTTCGCAAACAATAGCAACTCGAGCTTCCGTCTCCTTATGCTTAACGACGTTGCAACCAACACTACTATCCAGGCTGGTACCTACTCGTTTGTTCAGTCGAACGGCTATCTCGGAGCTTCGAACTTTATGTTCGTAAATGGCTCTTTGGTGCTCAATGGCAAGACGTATAGCAACGAGGTTGTCACGGCAGGTACGGCAACCATCGCCGTGTCGGGCGAGAACTATACGATCACCATCGTTGCTACTGTTGCAGGCAAGGAGTTCACTCTCCGCTATAACGGCCCTATCGGTGTGGATAATAGCGGCTCTGGCGGTGGCGATAATCCTGGTGGTGGTGATAACCCTGGCGGTGGCAACGACTCGGGCGATGGTGACATCGACTTCGACATCAATGGCTGGCAGGGTGAGGCTGTATCGCTCGAGCTTTTGGATAAGGACTCTGGCCTCTACCAGTTCGCCGGTAGCGATGAATACGCCTATGTGATCTACTCGCGCACCGACAGCTTGGCCGAGGGCATCTATAGCCTCACGGACTACACCGTGTTCTATAACACTCAGGGCTACCGCGACACGACGGCTATCGGAATGCCTATGAATACCCCGTATAGCGATGGTGTTCTCGAGGTTAAGGGCAACCAGTTTATCATCCGCACGACCGTCGATGGCCGCAAGGTTACTGCTACGGGTAACGCTTTCTAATCGGGCGTTATTGATATAATGGTTATGGCTACCTCACAAGGGTAGCCATAACTTCTTTCTTGCCACGACAAATATGTGAAGGTGGAGATTACTTGAAAGATATACGATTATTTTAATTTCGGTTGATTATTCCAGTGTTTTTTGGTAACTTTGCCGCGTTGAATATAAATTATAAAACAATATACTATGAACATCGAACTCAGTGAACAGGAAGTATTGCGCCGCCAGTCACTCAAGGCATTGCGCGAGCTTGGCATCAACCCCTACCCCGCAGCACGCTACGAGGTAAACGCGAGCGCAAGGGAGATTGCCGAGAACTTCGACCCCGAAAAGGGTAACTATCAGGAGGTATCTATCGCCGGCCGCATCATGAGCCGCCGTATCATGGGCTCGGCATCGTTCTTCGAGCTTCAGGATGCTTCGGGACGTATTCAGGTCTACATCCGCCGCGATGACATCTGCCCCGAGGGTGATCCTACGCTCTATAACACAGTATTCAAGAAGCTCCTCGACATCGGTGACTTCATCGGCGTTGAGGGTTTCGCGTTCCATACAAACACAGGTGAATTGTCGGTACACTGCCGTAAGTTCACCGTGCTTTCAAAGTCTGTACGCCCCCTTCCTGTTGTAAAGCAGAAGGATGGCCAGATGTTCGACGCGCTGACCGACCCTGAGGTGCGCTATCGTCAGCGTTACCTCGACCTCGTGGTTAACCCCCACGTGAAGGATACCTTCGTTAAGCGCGCCAAGATCATGCAGACGATGCGCGACTTCTTCAACGAGCGTGGCTACTTGGAGGTGGAGACACCTATCCTCCAGCCAATCCCTGGTGGTGCTGCGGCACGTCCTTTCATCACGCACCACAACGCCCTCGACATCGACTTCTATATGCGAATAGCTACGGAGCTATACCTCAAGCGTCTTATCGTTGGCGGCTTCGATGGTGTTTATGAGTTCGGCAAGAACTTCCGTAACGAGGGTATGGATCGCACACACAACCCCGAGTTTACATGCATGGAGATATACGTAGCTTACAAGGACTATATCTGGATGCAGGAGTTTACCGAGCAGATGTTGGAGCGCGTGGCATTGGCCGTAAATGGCACAACAGACGTAGTGCTCGACGGCCACACAATCTCGTTCAAGGCACCATTTAAGCGCGTGACGATGACCGATGCTATCCGCGAGAAGACGGGCTACGACATCACCGGTCAGACCGAGGAGCAGCTACGCGAGGCCTGCAAGCATCTCAACGTCGAGATTGACGAGACGATGGGCAAGGGTAAGCTTATCGACGCTATCTTTGGTCAATACTGCGAGGGCGACCTCATCCAGCCTACGTTTGTTACAGACTATCCTATCGAGATGTCGCCACTATGTAAGCGTCACCGCGACAATGAGGATCTCACGGAGCGTTTCGAGCTCTTCGTAAACGGCAAGGAGCTATGTAACGCCTACTCTGAGCTTAACGACCCCATCGACCAGCTCGAGCGTTTCGAGGAGCAGATGCGCCTCTCGGAGAAGGGCGACGACGAGGCAATGGTTATCGACATGGACTTCGTGCGTGCTCTGGAGTACGGTATGCCTTCATGCTCAGGTATGGGTATCGGCATTGACCGCCTCACCATGTTCATGACAGGCGAGACCTCAATTCAGGATGTGCTCTTCTTCCCCACGATGCGCCCCGAGAAGAAGGTGGTAGCTGACGCTGAGGAGGTTTATACCGAGGCTGGCATCCCTCAGGAGTGGGTTGCCGTAATCCAAAAGATGGGTTACATCACACTCGAGTCGTTTAAGAACACTGCCACAACGGGCGGCATGAAGCTCTTTAACGACCTCTGCGGCTTCAACAAGAAGAACAAGCTCGGCCTTAGCACCGCCGAGATCAAGGCGTGGATCGAAAGCAACAAAGAGGCATAACAGCCAACACGATACTCCCCACCTCACCTCGAGGAGGGGAGTAAGCGTTATGCCAGAATATAAGCACAATAACAACTATACGTTTTTAAGAAAATAAGATTATGAGAAAGAAGATTGTAGCAGGTAACTGGAAGATGAACACACTTCCGGCCGAGGGTGTTGAGTTGGCCAAGGGCGTAGCTGCTGGCCGTGGTGAGGTATGCGAGTGCGTTAACTTCATCGTATGTCCCCCCTTCACGCACCTGCAGAGCGTTATAGAGACCCTCAAGGGTACAGATATTGCCGTGGGTGCTCAGGATTGCGCCACGGAGGTTAAGGGTGCATACACTGGCGAGGTGGCAGCGTCGATGATCGCTGCGCTCGGTTGCAAGTATGTAATCCTCGGTCACTCGGAGCGTCGTCAGTATTATGGCGAGACATCGGAAACCCTCAATAAGAAGATGGCACGTGCCTATGAGAACAACCTCGTACCTATCTACTGCGTTGGCGAGAACCTCGACGAGCGCGAGGCTGGCCGCCACTTCGACGTCGTAAAGCAGCAGATTGAGGAGGTGGTATTCAACCTCAGCGAGGAGCAGTTTGCAAAGCTCGTTATTGCCTACGAGCCCGTGTGGGCTATCGGCACTGGCAAGACCGCTACTGCTGAGCAGGCAGAGGAGATCCACGCATACATCCGCGAGGTGTTGCGCTCAAAGTTTGGTGCAGCGGCAGAGGAGTGCTCTATCCTCTACGGTGGCTCATGCAAGCCCTCGAACGCTGGTGAGATCTTCTCGAAGGAGAACGTAGACGGTGGCCTTATCGGTGGTGCAGCCCTCAAGGCTGAGGACTTCCTCGCTATCGGCAAGGCTTTTAACTAATAGTACGGGGTATAATACCCCACACATCATGGTATCGGAGCTATCATATCGGCTGATGGCTCCGATGCTTTTTTATACGTTAGTCACTAAATATGTAAGATGTTGTAGGCGTGGGGCTATATTTCAAAAAAAATGGTTACTTTTGTGACGATGTATGATAAATTTATAAACGAAAATAGATTTTCAGCCTATGTTTTTCTACTACTTAATGCCCGTGATCTTCATTCTCGGCATCTTAGCTATTGCCTTTGAGGATGTCATAAAGATCAACAAGGCGGCGACGGCCGTAGGTATGTCTATCCTACTGTGGCTCATCTTCTTACTAAATGCAGAGCACTTCTTCGCGCTTGCGCCACACGCCAACCTTGATCTGCTTAGGGAGACATTCCCCGCCTTTAGTGAATTACCTTCCAGCGAGTTGGCATTCGAGTTTATCGAGTTTAAGCTCGTGCGTGGCCTCGGCGATGTTGCCACTACGCTCTTCTTCGTCCTTGGCTCTATGGCCATTATCGAAATTATCGACTCGCACGGTGGCTTTGGCGTAATATCACAGTCTATACGCGCTGGCCGTCTTCGCAAGTTGCTCTGGACACTCTGCATCCTTACATTCTTTATGTCTGTAATTCTGGGCAATCTCGCTACGGTTATCGTTATGATCGCCATTGCTCGTAAGCTTGTCCCCGAGCGTAACACACGACTTATCTTCAGCTCGATGATCATCATAGCGTCAAATGCTGGAGGTTGCTGGTCACCTATCGGTGATGTTACCACGCTGTTGCTCTGGACGGGCGGTAACGTATCGGCCCTACACCAGATGAGTTCACTCGTTGTTCCCGCTATGGCGATGCTTGCTGTACCCCTCACATTTGCTACGTTTATGCTCCCGAAGGAGGCTACGGCTACACCCGTCGTTGTGAAGGGTGACACTCAGCCAAACGTCAGTCCCAAGACGCGCAAAACGGTACTTTACGTAGGACTTGGCTCACTGGCATTGGTGCCCGTGTTGCAGACACTTATCCAGCTGCCTCCATTTATGGGCGTATTGCTCGGCTTGGTTGCTTTGTGGGCAATTACGGATCGTAAGTATGCCGACTCGGAGGATGAGGCTATGCAAAATCTGCGTGTTCACCGCGCCTTTGCACGCGTAGATGTGAGCACCGTGTTCTTCTTCCTCGGTATCTTGATGTCTGTTCAGGCACTCATCGTCACTGGTCAGCTCGGGATCCTTGCAAACTTCCTCAGCGACACCTTCACTAACGAGAATACCATCGCCGTAATTCTTGGCGTGCTATCGTCGTTCCTCGACAATGTAGCACTCGTATCGGCAACTATGGGTATGTATCCGCTCACAGAGGTTGGCACCTTTGCTGCCGATAGCTCGTTCTGGACACTCTTGGCCTTCTGCGCCGTATGTGGCGGTAGCATCCTTATCATCGGCTCGGCTGCGGGCGTTACGGTTATGGGTATGGAGAAGATCTCGTTTGGCTACTACCTAAAGCGCTTCACCCCCATCGTTCTGCTCGGTTTCTTCGCCGGCGTGCTGGTATACTCGCTACTGTTCTAAAGGCGTTAGATATAATGCAAAATAGGCTACCTTGAGAGGTAGCCTATTTTGTTATGTAGCTGTGCGTTATGCCGCCTTGTCGATCTTCGACTTGGCGTAGTCGAGCGTTACGCGGAACTCCTTCACATCGCCCTCGGGCATATCGAACATAACATCCATCATTATCGCCTCGCATATCGAGCGCAGACCTCGTGCGCCGAGCTTAAACTCAATGGCCTTGTCGACGATGTAATCCAAGACATCATCGTCAAACGAGAGCTTTATATCGTCCAACGCCATAAGTGTCTCATACTGACGTATGATCGAGTTCTTCGGCTCGGTGAGTATCGAGCGTAGTGCCGCGCGCTCCAACGGCTCCATATAGGTCAATACTGGAAGACGGCCAATAAGCTCTGGTATAAGGCCGAATGAGCGTAGATCCTGCGGCTGAATATAGCTCATTATATTACTCTCGTTAATGTGTTGTTTTGCCGACGTTCCATAGCCTATGGCGTTAGTGTTAAGGCGCATAGCAATCTTCTTCTCGATGCCGTCAAACGCACCACCACAGATGAACAAGATGTTCGACGTGTCGACCTGGATATACTTCTGGTCGGGGTGCTTACGTCCACCCTGTGGTGGCACGTTAACAACCGTGCCCTCAAGAATCTTGAGCAGCGCCTGCTGTACACCCTCGCCCGATACATCGCGCGTGATCGAGGGGTTGTCACCCTTACGTGCAATCTTGTCGATCTCGTCGATAAAGATGATGCCGCGCTCGGCCGCTGCTACGTCGTAGTCGGCAGCCTGCAGCAGTCGCGAGAGTATGCTCTCAACATCTTCGCCCACATAGCCAGCCTGAGTGAGTGCCGTAGCATCGACAATAGAGAAGGGGACGTGCAGAAGGCGCGCGATGGTGCGAGCAAGGAGCGTCTTACCCGTACCCGTGGGACCCACAAGCACGATATTCGACTTATCCAACTCCACATCCTCGGTCTTACCTTTAGCGAGCAATCTTTTGTAGTGGTTATACACCGCCACCGACATATAGCGCTTAGCGGCATCCTGACCTATGACGTAGTCGTCGAGGAAGCTCTTGATACGGTCGGGGCGAAGAAGGTCAGCCTTAGTAAGGGGCTTAAACTTCGAAACCGTCTTTCCCTTGCCCTTTGCAACATTAGCCCCTGCGATGATACCGTGCTCAGTAAGTAGCTCATAGCCGTGCTCTATGCATGACGAGCATATACACGAGCCATCTGCGCCGTTGAACATCAACGGAGCCTCCTCTGCCGAGCATCCACAAAACGAGCAGCAATTACCCTTATGATCTGTTGATTTACGTGATTTCTGTGTCATCTATATCCTCCTTATCCTCTCTTGGTAAGTACGTTATCAATAAGACCATACTCCTTAGCCTCGGTTGCCGTGAGCCAGTAGTCGCGGTCGGCATCGGCCTCGATCTTTGCGATGTCCACGCCCGAGTGCTCAGCGAGAATCTCATATAGCTCACGCTTGGTCTTGGCAATCTCGCGTGCCGTAATCTCGATGTCCGAGGCCTGTCCCTGCACGCCACCGAGCGGCTGGTGAATCATCACGCGCGAATGTGGCAGTGCCGAGCGCTTACCCTGAGCGCCAGCCGTGAGAAGCACAGCACCCATCGAGGCGGCCATGCCCGTACATATCGTAGCGACATCGGGGGTGATGAGCTGCATGGTGTCGTAGATACCCAAACCTGCCGATACTGAGCCACCAGGCGAGTTGATATATAGCTGAATATCCTTATCAGCATCTACCGACTGGAGGAACAATAGCTGTGCCTGGATGATATTGGCAGCATCGTCGTAGATAGGGGCTCCGAGGAAGATGATGCGATCCATCATCAGACGCGAGAAGACATCCATAGTGGCCACATTGAGCTGACGCTCCTCGATAATCGTGGGCGACACGTAGTTCGTAATCTCTGCACGGTAGTCGTGCATAGTCATCGAGTTGATGCCACAATGTAGACGGGCAAATTTATCAAATTCGTTCATAACGTAGTCTTATTACTTGTGTATAGTTATCGTGCGCATCACGCGCGCGAGCTCTCCATCCTTATACGACGATTCCCGAGCCGTTGTGCCCGGGAATCGCGCATATTGCGGTTGTTACTCCGGCCTATTGAGGCTTAAGCCAACTCCTGTGCTAACTTAGCAAAGTCGTCAGCCGAGATAGCCTTCTCGGTAACCTTAACCTTACCACGGAGGTACTCAACAACCTTCTCCTCGTAGAGCTTCTCGTAGATTTTCTGCAACTGCTCCTTATTGTCCATGATCTGCTTAGCGAAGTTCTCGAGCATATCCTGGGGTGCTGAAGGCATACCATACTGAGCAAACTGCATCTGAGCAAAGGTCATAGCCTCAGCCTTAGCCTCCTCAGCCGTCACCTTAAGGTCACCCTCGGTGATGAAGTGCTTCTGCAAGTAGTTCCAAGTGAACATCTTAACGAATGCGGGGAAGTCCTTCTCGATCTCCTCACGAGTGAACTTACCCTCGTTGATGACATACAACCAACGCTTCAAGAACTCCTCAGGCATCTGAAGACCAGCCTTCTCGATAACGAAGTTACGCATCTGGTTTGCGAACATGAAGTCGCACTCGCGCTTAAGCTCGCGCTCTATCTCCTCGTCGAAGAACTTGTCGAGCTCCTCCTCCGATGTTACATTGCCAGCGGGGAATGCCATCTTGAAGAACTCCTCGTTAAGCTCGGGATCTGCGAAGCGGCGAATCTTAGTGATCTCCAACTCGAACTCGGGCTTTATGCCGTCCAACTCATCCTCTTTAACCGAAAGAATTGCAGCACGCTGCTCAGGCTTCTTGTATAGCTCGTTGATGTTTACCGTAGTCTTGTAGCCAACCTTCTTGCCCTTGAATGCCTTGCGCTCCTCCTCCGACATAGAGATAAGGCCTACGTAAGCCTCCTCGATGCGCATATCGCCATTGTCAAGCGTTACATTGAGAGCCTCGTCATTTGCCACCTTGTCAACCTCAACCAAACGGCCGTAGCGACGCAAGTAGTTAGAACGATAGTCATTGTGCATCTTCTTGTCAACCTTGATCTTGTTGTAAGTCACCTTGTCCTTAGCCGAGAGCTCGAGCTCAATCTTTGGCGCCTCGCCAATCTCGAACATAAACTCGAACTCGGTGTTATTCTCGAAGTCGAAAGCACCCTGCTCCTCTGAAGGGATAACGTCACCTACATAGTCGATATTCTCCTTCTGCAAGTACTCAAATACAGAGTTTGAAGCCACGTGGTATGACTGCTCTGCAACGGCACCCTTACCAAACATCTTCTTCACAACACCCATAGGCACCATGCCAGGGCGGAAACCGGGGATATTAGCCTTGCGCTTGTACTCACGCAACTGCTTCTCTACGGCAGCACCGTAGTCCTCCTCATTGACAACGACTTTCAAAACCGAAATGCCGCCATCACGCTGTTCTCTTGTAATCTTCATAGTCTTATATTTTTGTCTATTGTATTTGCTACACTTGTAATACTTCGGGAGTTACCCTATGTACATATAAAATCGCGCAAAGATATACAAAAAAGTCGTAAACCGCAAATTCTACCCAAATAATTGTGCCATTCTCCCATTTCTTCATATCTTTGCACTCCGTATGATACTCGATGTTACACGACATAAGTTCTACGAGGGGCTTATAACCCTGCTTATCTTCGCCACAGCAACCGTTGCTGCGGTGTGGATGTCGTATGGGGATGTGACAACGGCGGCCGAGGTAACCACCCCACCTCTTGGCATGCTAATTAACCGATTCACAGTTACATACCCGACACTTGCAAAGATTGCCATCCTCCCACTTATGGTCTATGCCGTGCTACGTCTGTCGCGTGCCACAGCACGAGTGTCGCTCTACCCACAAGGAACGCTCGCAGCCATAGCATTAGCCTCGGTCACACTCTTTGCCATAATCCCCGCAGAGGAGTATGCCACACTTACAGTTGTCGCCCTGCTACTATCCGAAGCCATCGGCCGACTGATATACTGCTTTGGCCCCAACGTGCGTGCCCACTACCTCTTTACCGCGATGCTTGCACTCGGCATGCTACCACTCGTCGATGGCTCATTGGTGATACTAACCGCTCTGATTCCGACACTTACGATACTACTGCGTGGCACCATTCGCGAGACTGTTATAACCATCGTGGGCACCATCACCCCTATATTCGTATGCTGCTATGTTCTATGGCTCAGCGGCAATAGTTTCGCCGCCCCAATGGAGACCATTCGTGACTCCATTTCTATTCACTCGTCGGAGCCATTTCTTGCATATTTAACACTTCCTCGACTGATATTTGTCGGCACGCTGCTCTTCTTGCAGCTATCCAGCACTATACTCTATTTCAGCAACCGCACGCTGATCTCGGGCAATGGTCGTAACATCTGGTTTATACTCCAGCTTTCGCTCGTAGCATTGGTTGCATCACTCGTGGCACTTGGCGCAACAACCCCTGCCATGGTCGTTGCAGCTGCTGTTTTGATTACTCCAATGATACCGATGTTCTTCGTCTGCGTATCGCCATTTATCTCGGTCACGACATATATCGTTGTCATCATCGCAGCATTCGTTGCGCAACTCTAAGGCCCAACAATATTTGGCCGATTATTCCGAAATAAGCCAATGACATTGCCAATATCCACATGGATAAAAATGTATATATATTACATATTTATCAAAAAATATTAAACTTTTAGCAAATTTATTGCGAAATTATTTGGTATATAAAAAAATATTCGTAACTTTGCAATGCAAACAGGAGACAATGGGAGCACATCTCGAATAATTCTCATGGACACACCAATTTACCCATTGTTTCGAAAAATTCTCATTAACCTAACTAACCTGAGGGAGGGCCATCTGTGAAGACGCTGCTCCCTCAATTCTTTTTATACGGCAGCTGCCGTTGATGGATCAACGGTATATGTAGCAACAGAGGTGATATTACTAATATATAAACGACGGTTTTATATTTACCCTCCCATCTTTGCAAACAATCACTCGTCTGCACTCACAATTGTTTTTGAACACCCTTTATCGAATTTCCAGAAATTTTATCTATCTTTGTAATGGCTTACGGCATTTGCCTATGAGCTATACATATTTAGTAGACATTTTTGTCGTAATCTTCCATACCAAAACTTGGCCGTTTAAGTAAAACGAAGATTTGCAACAGATGTCCACCAGTGATGTTATATCTCCACATTGTGCTTTTGGCGCAATGTGTGTTTGCATATATCATCCCGCGTGGGCTATCTGTATTGCTTATTCGTTTTACGGGTAGCCAAGACCTTGGTATGGGATAAGTTAATGCAGTGGCCTGCGCTTTTTTATGGACTTATCCGGAAATAGGGACTTGCTCGATAGACGATTGGTG
>CALBKP010000110.1 GCA_937895825.1 uncultured Alistipes sp.
TCAAGTTTATTGCCAAGCTTTACTGAAGCGAGCTCAATACAATCGCTAAATGCACCATAACCGACCGTTAATATGCCATCTCCAATTGTAACCTCCTTGAGTGCAATACAGTCGCAGAAAGCGTATTGTCCAATCTCAGTTACAAAATTGGGGAGAATAACGCTCTTAAGTGTAGACTTGTTATTAAATGCATCTGATGGAATCTTCGTTACATCCTTATCAAATGTGATGATACCCTGACCATTCTCATAAACATTTGATGTGATGGTTGCCCCGAAATTCGCATTAGACTTTGGCTCTACAATATTTTCATCGATAGAGGTATAGATGATCTGATTGTTCTTGATTGTGGGAGTTACAGGGATAGTGGGCTCGTCGGTCGATGCATGGTTAACGGTAACCATGGGTACATACTCCGACTTGTGGTTGAAGCTGTCGTCGGCAATCTCAAGACGAGCGTTCATATACTGGTGGCCAGTGAAGAAGTCGTCGCCAAGCTCCTTGCCCGATGCCTTAACGGTGATGATACCCTGGTCGTCGGCCTCACACGATAGGATAGGCATGTCGATAAGCTCAGCTGCGCGTGTGGCAACATTTACAGCCTTCATCGAGAGTACATTCTTCCAATCCTCAGCGATCTCGGCGGCAACATCCTCGGGTGCCAACTCGAAGTCCATAACTACAAAGCTGTCAGCAGCCGATGAGGTGAACTCAACGAGAGCCTTGCCGTCGTTGTATGCAGGAACATACGAGATTGACTGAAGACGATAGAGAGCGTTGCTCGTTGCCAAAGGAACTACAAGCTCGGTGCCGTCAGTAAGTGTGAAGTATACGTTATGCTCGTCCTGCGTTACGCTCACAAAGATAGAGTCGCCAGCAACACCGGTAGCGGGGCCAACGAGTTTCCATGTGCTACCATTGTCGTAAGATACATACCAGTAGTCATCCTCGATCTTAAGTTTAGGAGTTACACCGTCCTTACCGTCTTTACCATTAAGACCGTCCTTGCCATCCTCACCGTCAGCACCATCCTCACCGTTGAGGCCATCTCTGCCGTCCTCACCGTCGGCACCATCCTTTCCGTCCTCGCCAGTTGCGGGGATCTTGTTGCCGTTGTTGTCGAGTAGCCAATTGCCGTTAATAGTCCAATAGTACTTGCCATCTGATGCCTGCTTTACACCGATAACTGGTGTCTCGCCATCCTCGCCGTCAGCACCGTTGAGACCGTCCTTGCCATCCTCGCCGTCGACACCATCCTTGCCATCCTTGCCATCTTCACCGTTGTAGATACTGATAGACTCACCCTTAGTGAAGTTGATGGTGTAGCCGATGACTTCACCATTGCGTTTAATCTCTGTTACCGATGTGACATAATCCTTGTCCTCGATAGCTTTTACGATCTGCTGAACAGATGTGATGTTGTTGTTTAGAGTCGTACATAGCTCCTCAAGCTCCTCGATACGGTTGTTGATCGAGTCGATCTCGTTCCAGATAGGTGTGTCGTCATACTTAGTGACACAACCCGAAGCAAACAGCATTACAGCTGCCGCTACAAGCATAAATAATCGTTTCATGTGTTATTGTGTTAGTTAGTGTTTGTGTCTTACGATAATAATAACATCACTACAAAGGTAACAATTAATTCGTAATAATCAAGAGTCTAAGCTGCAATTTTGTGGTGTAGATTGTTCGATAATATAGGGGAGTATGTTGTCTCTAATGGTAAAATATTGGGCTATCTGTGGGAAATGGGCCATGTCGGCGCACTTTTTGTAATCGTTAGAAGTGTCTAACATTTTAAAAAAAGTAGTATTATGATGCCTGTTAAAAAAATCAATCGCTTGCCTGGTATGTTTGGCGAGCTCTTCTACGACCAGTGGCCAGAGCTATACACTAAGCGTGGCACAGCGCCGCAGATCAACGTCATCGAGACGGACAAGAAGTTTAAGATTGAGATTGCTGCCCCTGGTATGACTAAGGATGACTTCCATGTCGAGCTAAATGCCGATAATCAACTTATTGTCTGCCTGGATAAGGAGTGCGAGAAGGATGCTAACGGCAAGGAGTGTTGCGGCGATGAGGATTGTACGCCCGACGAGAAGCACCACTATCTACGTCGCGAGTTTAGCTACACATCGTTCCGTCAGATATTCAATCTGCCAGACTCGGTCGACCGCGATAAGATTGTGGCAAAGATGAAGCACGGCGTACTGCGTATCAAACTCCCCAAGCGCGATGGTGCAGAACGCAAGGCAGATCTTAAACAGATTGCCATCGAGTAGAGTTACAACTGAGGGTGTCCGCATATCGTTGGACACCCTCAATGTTTTGTTTAAAGTATGTTATCGGCATTGCTTGGATCGGGGTTATTCGCCTTGATGCCCACGTTCTCGTCCATTGCGGCTTGTGGTATCACGAAGTTCCATCGCGGTAGGCGACCCTCGCTCTTAAACTGCATGCCGTCGGGGTAGTTGGCCTCGGTGGTATCTACGCCCATATCCAGGCGCTTCATATCAAACATTACGATACCCTCGCCCCAGAACTCTACGGACTTCTGGAAGATTGTCTCCTCGATAATATCCGTGCCTATGTAAGCATAGCCTACGTCGCGGTAGTTACGCATAAATGTTTCGAGTAGCATCTTGCCTCTGCCCTCGTCAAAATGGGCAGTAGCCTCGGCCTCGATGAAGTACATTTCCTCGACGCGAATGATAGGTAAAGCGATGGCGTTACCTATGGCGTAGTCGTAGCGCTCGCCATTGCCGGGGCGGAACTTAAAATTGGTGTATGGGGCGCGGTATCTCTGCTCTTCCCACTCCTCTTGGCTCATCTGCGTATATTGGCTGAAGTTCTCGTATGTGACATCTGGAGCGGCGATTGTTAGCTTGCGGAAGTCATGCTCGCCCATACGCTCGTACATCGTCGATGATACGCCGACGCCAGTCAACGGCCCGTAGCCGTAGAGTGCCTCGGGACACATATGTGCAGTAAAGGCGTGGAGATTGCTCGGTACGTCGCTTGGCTCGAGCTTTGTCGCCCATATCCACGATGGCATCTTTGTGCTAAACGCGTAGAATGGGTTGAGCCACTCCGACGATGTTGTTATTGCCACACTCATCTTCGTAGCCTCGGTTATCGCCTTGCGGGCATACTCCGCGGCTAAGCGATAGGCCTCGGTTGAGGTGGGAATATTTGCGTAGCTCTCGTCGAAGCCGCCAAGCCATAGATAGGTGCGCGCCTTGAGTGCGTATACAGCTGCGAGGTTTGGCATCGCCTGCATATCTATTTTCTTGTCGCCCAGTAACTCCTCGGCAAGATCGAGGTCACAGAGGATGAACTCGAACATCTCCTCACGCGTAGCACGGGGATTGTTCTCTCTTTGCTCCTTGCTCATATCCTCCGTCACGATGGGTACTGTGAGCCCCTCGACCGAAGCGAGTGCACCCTCGTACGATGAATTCTTAGGATCCTTTGCTGGCAGTGCATCGTAGAGGCAAGCCATATCGAGGTAGAATAGTGCGCGGAAGGCGCGACCAACACCCTCGTACTGAGCCATCTCGTCCGAATGTTTACTGCCATCGATAATCTTATTTACGTGGTCGATGAGTGTGGTGTAGGTCACCCATACGTATTTGGCGAATGGAGACTCTGCGCCGAGACCATATCCGTAGTTGGCGAACTGGAAGCGACTATATGCTGTGTTACCACCGCGCTCAGGCATCGTGCAGGGGAAGGTAAGCATCGCCATAAAGTCTGTGTTAAGGCGCACCGAGTGGTAGCCGAAGTCGGAGTGGTCGTATACGATGGGGCTGACGCTATTCATCAGGCTCGACATCGAACTTAGTAACCTCATTATGCGATTTTTAGTGTTGGCTTGCTGTTTGATGCTAAGTGTAATAGATTTATGGTCGATGTCATACAATGTAATATTCGCGGTGCGGTTGTAGTCCGACTCGTTGGCCTCCACAAGAATAGTCAGTAGGTGTTTGCCCTCTTCGCCAAATTCGGGTGATAGGCTCACCCACTCTGCCTCGCACTCTGCGTGCCAATGACTTGCGGCTGTAAACATCACGGCGACAGTCTGGCTAAGATCGTCGATGTCGAAGTGTGTCTCCTCAGGCTTCTCTAACACGATTGTCGACTCCTGTGATCCAGTTCCAGGCTTATCATCAGTGCCTTTCTCACATGCATTGCATAGAAAAGCTACGGCCAGTAGTAATAAAAGATGTAGTCTCATAACCTATTTTTTTAAAGTCGGCTTAATTAATCTAATCAAATTAGGCGATTTAGGGGTGTTTCAATCGCTACTTTCTTCTCATTGTTTGCACAAAAGTAATAAAAATTTTTTAATTAATCCACCTCAATTATGTAATTTTTACGGGGGGGGTAATTTGATGATTATTAATATATTAGCTGATTGACCTGTGTATCTGAGGTTTGAGTTGGAGACAATAAAAGTGGAGAGGCTTTCGAGTGCCTCTCCATCAATTTATAATCATCCTAACGTTTACTCCCTGTTACGTAGCATGCGTGAAATCTCGGCGATGGTGCGAAGCAATGCCCATGATACCATTGTTGAGGAGAAGATGACCACCCCAGCGCACACTGCCCATAGCATAGGAGCGTCAATGCCGAAGTCTACAACGATAGGGGCGATAAGAGCTCCGAACGTGGCAAACAATCCCAAAATAAGCGTTATGTCGGCAGCATTTACCAGTACGGCTTCGCGAAGGATATACTTCGACTTGGGTTTAGGTCCAGCATTGGTGTAGTTATCGCGTGTAACTACCTCACTGATACCATTAGGTTGTGGCTCTGTTATGTCTTCCTCGGGACGGTCAGCTCCGCAACAAGGACACTTGTCAATATCCCTCTCGACTAATGAATTGCAGTTACGGCATAGCCATGTCGTCTGCTCGATACTCTCCTTCATACGCCTACTTTTTAGTTGCTTCGGTGTGATCAATATCGCAGCCTGCACAGTTGCCCGAGCAGATGTTATCCGAGTCGCAGTCATTCAAGCCCATATCCTCGCGCGTCTCCTGTACGGCGCACTTGATACCCATCTTCTGCATATTGGGGTTTGTCGATATCTCGGACTGGATATGGTGCCCCTTGAAGATGTACGTGAGCGACATTGCTAAAGCAAAGAAGCCTACGACGGCAACAGCTGCTATGATTGTTACAAGTATAGTTGACATACGGTTTTTTATTTTTTTTAATGCTAAAAACGTCACTTTTATTGTGAAATTCCAGCGCAAATTTATATATTTGCGGTGTAATTTGCAAATGTTATAGTTGGTCGTTAGGTAACGGCTGTATATAATTGTTTTATATTCACTTGATTAGTCTATGAAGATAGTGATTGCTGGTGCGGGTGATATGGGTACGCACCTCTCGAAGATGCTCAGTGGTAATGGCCATGATATCACGGTTGCCGATGTTGATCCTAAAGCATTGGTTGAGGTAGGTAACCTCGTTGATGTGGTGACTGTCGAGGGCGACACTACGCAGTTTTCTGTACTTAGAAAGGCAGGCGTTCGTAAGTGCGACCTATTTATCGCTGTGCGCTCGGTGGAAAATGACAACATACTCTCGGCCGTGATGGCTAAGCAGCTCGGTGCAAAGAAGGCTATCGCGCGTGTCGATAGCAATGAGTATCTTGAGCCCAACAGCAAGGAGATATTTATCGACATGGGCATCGACTACCTCTTCTATCCTGAGCAGATTGCAGCACGCGAGGTTATCAACCTCCTCGGCCACACGTCGTCGACCGAGTATGTAGACTTTGCCGCAGGTAAGCTCTCCATGGTGGCTTTCCGTCTGGAACTTACGTCGCCACTCCTTGGCCGCACGGTCATCGATCCTGAGTATAACGACGAGGATCTGGAGTACCGTGTCGTAGCCATCGTGCGTGGGCAGCAGACAATAATACCTAAGGTCGGTGAGCGATTCGAAGAGGAGGATATGGTCTATGCCATCACGCGCCACAATGCCACACAGCGTGTTGTGGAACTTTCAGGACGACGTGATGTGGAAATCCGTAACATGATGATTCTCGGTGGTTCACGTATCGGTGTGCGTATCGCTAATGAGCTGCAAAACGAGGTGAATATAAAGCTTGTGGATTACGATGCTGACAAGGCGTTCCGTCTGGCCGAGCGACTCGACAAGACCCTTATCATTAACGAGGATGGCCGCGATACCGAGGCTATGATGGAGGAGGATCTTGCGGGTATGGATGCCTTTGTTGCGGTGACGGGACGTAGTGAGACGAACATCCTTGCGGCGATGCTGGCAAAGCGTATGGGTGTGAAGAAGGTAATTGCAGAGGTGGAGAATATTAACTACATCACACTTGCCGAGAGTATCGGCGTGGATACCATCATCAACAAGAAACTTGTCACGGCATCTAACATCTTCCGCTTCACAATGACTACGGATGTACAGGCCATCAAGTGCCTTACAGGTAGTCAGGCCGAGGTGATGGAGTTTATTGTCAAACCTAACTCACCAGCTACAAAATCACGCATACGCGATCTTGGACTCCCCGAGGATTCAATAATTGGTGGTGTAGTACGTGGCGATCGCGTATTTATCGCTGTCGACGAGACTCAGATAAATGCTTATGACCGCGTGGTGGTATTTGCAATGCCGGATTCGGTGATGCGAGTGGCAGAGTTCTTCAATTAATTTGCTGTGATAATGGCGCATCTACTTCCGCTAACGAATTATCTCAGCAATGGGCAGTACGTCCGAGTACAGCCCATCGCCTCGAAATTCGCCGAGCGTTGTATATGTACCATTCTGACAACAAATTAGAGTGCTGGCTGGGTGCTTAAAACGAATGAAAGTAAATCGGCCAAATGAATTAAAGTATTGAAAGAGTAAAAATAATATAAAATACTAACCGTTATGTACATAGCAATTGCAGGAAACATAGGTAGCGGAAAGACAACGCTAACTGAGATTCTGACTGAGCGTTATGGTGCGAAGGCCTACTACGAGGACTTGGCGAATCCCTACATCAGCGACTTCTACGAGGATATGGGGCGCTGGTCGTTCCATCTCCAGTTGTGGTTCCTCGGTAGTCGCATACAGCAGACCCTAACGATGTTGGCTGATGGCTCGGACAACGTAGTACAAGATCGTACTATTTACGAGGATGCACATATTTTTGCCGATAACCTCCACTCAATGGGCTTGATGGCGAGTCGTGACTTCGATACCTATATGAAAATGTTCAACATCGAGCAGAGTCTACTGCCTCGTCCCGATGTGCTCATTTACCTCAAGGCGAGCGTCCCAACGCTTATCGCGCAGATTAGGATGCGTGGCAGGGATTATGAGCAGAATATAGACGAGGAGTATCTCAATCGCTTGAACGACAAGTATAACAACTGGATAGAGAATATCTACGAGGGTCGTGTGCTTGTGGTGGATAAGGATGTCGATGACTTCGTTGCCGACCCCTCAATCATCGACCGTATATGTGCCTCTGTGGAGGAGATGTGCAACGGAAAACGTCAGCTATAAGCCTATGACAACACCACTACCCGAGGAGTTCGTCCGCTCAATGCGCCGACAGCTTGGCGACGATGCCGAGAGACTATTTGCAGCTCTCGACACCGAGCCTGCTACATCCATAAGGCTCAATCCCGCTAAGCCTGCCACGACGTTCGATGGTGAGAGGGTGGGGTGGTGCGAGTGGGGTAGATACCTCGATGTGCGTCCGCAGTTCACGCTCGACCCGTTGCTCCATGGTGGTGCATACTACGTGCAGGAGGCATCTTCGCAGTTCGTGGCCCATCTGCTTGGTGGCGACAACCTTCGTGGTGCGCGAGTATTAGATATGTGTGCAGCACCTGGTGGCAAGACTACGATATACTCGACGCTTGTTGGTCGTGAGGGCTTAGTTGTGGCAAACGACATCAACCGCAGCCGTACCTTGGCGCTGGCTGATAATGTGCAGCGATGGGGTATGGGCAATGTCGTCGTTACGTGCAATGAGCCGTCGCACATTGGAGCCTTCGAAGAGTGGTTCGACGTTGTGGCGGTGGATGCCCCATGCTCGGGTGAGGGAATGTTCCGCAAAATGGAGGAGGCACGCACGGAGTGGTCTCCCGCTTCGGTGGAACAGTGCGTTGAGCGACAGAGGGAGATACTTGCTGAGGCGTGGCGAGCGTTGCGCCCTGGCGGTAAGTTGATATACAGCACCTGCACCTTTAACGATAGCGAGGATGAGGGCATCGTCGAGTGGCTTATTGAGGAGTATGGCGAGGAGATTGTGGCGGCAGATATGGTTGCTACCGACGAGTCATGGAACATAGTGCGTAGCGAGATAGGTGCTGTGCAGTGCTTCCACTTCTATCCACATAGGGCACGTGGCGAGGGCTTCTTTGCCGCAGTTATGTGTAAGCGTGAAGAAACTATCCGACGTTCAACGCCCAAGTCACGACGTAAGGTGTTTGCCGCGGTCGATAAGCGCGATATGGCGGAGCTTATGCGCTGGGTGGATGATGGCTCGAAGATGGCCTTCAGACTTGTTGGCGATATGGTCTATGGCTACGATGGTAGCGTCGTCGAGGATGTCACACGTCTGTCGGAGTCGCTCTCGGTGGTCTCCTCCGGAGTGGCCATGGGACAGCTCTTCAAGGGTCGCCTTAAGCCAGAGCACGCCTTAGCTCTTTACGTTGGACGTAGTGGTGACGTTGTCCCTGCGGTGGAGCTCTCGGAGAATGATGCAGTGAACTACCTGCGCAAGCAGGATATCGCTTCGGCACAGTTTGCTGAGGGTATAAACGTCGTTACATATAAGGGCGTGGCTATTGGCTTCATTAAACGTATAGGTGCGCGCTGTAATAATATGTACCCCAAAGATTTAAGAATACAGAAACTATAAAATAAGAGATATAAACTTAATACTATACGAAGATGGCAAAACTACTCTATTCGATGGGTGAGGTTACCGAGATGTTCGATGTTAATGCATCGCTCATCCGCTATTGGGAGTCGAAGTTCGACTGCATCAAACCTCATAAAAATAAGAAGGGTAATCGTATGTTCACCCCCTCGGATGTCGAGAACCTAAAGCTTATATACCACCTCGTCAAGGAGAAGGGTATGACACTTGAGGGTGCTAATAAGACGATGAAGCGTCGCGGCGGTAGTGTCAAGCGCGATGTCTCGATTTTGGAGCGTCTGCAGAGCATCCGTGCTATGCTTATCGAGGTGCGCGAGTCGTTGGGTGATAATAGCCCCGTGGAGTATGAAGCACCGCTTGAGGCTGTGTCGGAGCTTATCACCGATGTCGAGCAGGAGGCTAAGCGCGAGATTGTCAAGGAGGTCACTACGTCTAAGACCGCTATTGAGGTGGAGGCTGTGAAGGAGCCCGAGGCTGAGACTACACCACGCCGTCGTGGTCGTCCACGTAAGGTGGTAGAGCATGCAGCGGAGGCAGCTGCGCCAGCCGAGAGTTCGGAAAGTCAGCCTGCACCACGTCGTCGTAAGGCTAAGAAGAGCGAGGAGTCGAAAGAGCTCTTCCCCTTCTACGAGCAGTCGTTGTTTTAACATGAGTGAGCTATGAAGATACGTGATCTTGTAGCCTCTATAGAGGAGTTTGCACCGCTTGGCCTCCAGGAGAGTTACGATAACTCGGGACTCATCGTTGGTCGTATGGATGATGATGTACATGCTGCACTCCTTGCCGTGGATGTTACGGAGGAGGTCATCGACGAGGCTGAGTGCGAGGGGTGCGATATAATCATCACGCACCACCCGATAATCTTCACGCCGCTTAAGCGTCTTAACTCGGCAACCTATGTTGAGCGATGTGTGGAGCGTGCCATACGCAGTGGCATAGCACTTTATGCGGCACATACAAACCTCGATAGCACGCCCAAGGGAATGAGTTGGCAGGTGGGCTCGATGGTGGGACTTGATGATATGACCGTGCTTGAGTCACGACGCGATAACCCCGATGCAGGCTTTGGTGTCGTTGGAACACTGCCGCGTGCCGAGGGTGCGTTGGCGCTATTGGGTCGCATAAAAAGTATTTTCAATGTCGGGGCTATACGTTATAGTGACATCCCAGCGGAGGAGTTTATGGTGCGCCGTGTGGCTATATGTACGGGTGCTGGTCGCTCGATGATTGGCGATGCGAGGGCTGCGGGTGCCGACCTATATATCACTGCTGATCTCCGCTATAACGACTTTATGGAGGGTGAAGGTCGCATGATTTTAGCAGATATTGGCCATTTTGAGAGCGAATTTTGCGCAATTCGCATTTTAAATGATGTAATATCAAAAAAAATACCTAACTTTGCCGTTCGCAAGAGCGTATGCTCTCGCAACCCGATACATTACTTGGTATAAGAAGTTGCAATTATTGGCGCTTAATACTGCAAAGCGAAGTTGAAAATAACTAAATAACAACTATATGGCACAGAAGAAGACAAACGATGTTGATTACTCGATGCAGGAGAAGATTATGGCACTCTATGAGTTGCAGAAGATCGACTCGGCTATCGACGAGATTAACAAGGTAAAGGGCGAACTTCCCCTTGAGGTGCAGGACCTTGAGGATGAGCTCGCTGGTTTGAATACGCGTATCGAGAATATCAACGCCGAGCTCGAGGAAATTAACTCGCTCACACGCCAGCGTAAGCGCGAGGTTGACCAGGCTAAGATTATGATTGGCAACTATAAGGAGCAGCAGAACAACGTGCGTAACAACCGCGAGTTCGACTCTATCACCAAGGAGATTGAGTACCAGGAACTTGAGATTGAGCTGGCAGAGAAGCGTCTTAAGGAGTATGCCGCCCAGAGCAAGGTGAAGAAGGCTCTTATCGAGGAGACCAACACACTTGTTGAGGAGCGTACCATCGACTATAAGGCAAAGAAGGAGGAGCTCGACTCTATCGAGGCTGAGACTGCTCAGCAGGTTGCAGACCTTATGGCTAAGGCTGAGAAGGCTAAGGAGCCTATCGACGAGCGTCTGCTCACGGCTTACAACCGTATCCGTAGCAACGTACACAACGGCCTCGCTGTTGTTACAGTCACACGTGATGCTTGTGGTGGTTGCTTCAACCGCATCCCTCCCCAGCGTCAGGTCGACATCCGTCAGGGTAAGAAGCTCATTGTCTGTGAGTACTGCGGTCGCATCCTCGTAAGTGAGTAGTTCGGTGCGACGCAAGGGGCGCGTAACCTCTAAAAAAAGAGTTTCCCTCGGGTAGTATCAACGTACTAACCGAGGGAAATTTTTGTGCTATATGTTTATTGCTGGTCTGTGATATCCATTGATCCAAAGATGAAAGGAACTGTTGCCTGATACGATACGGCTACACCATCCTTTGTTGCTGGTGTCCAGCGTGGTGATTTTAGCAGTACGTTGCGTACCTCCTCGTCAAAGAGTGGATCGGGCGTACCTTTTATCGTGCGTATCTCTACGACTTCGACGTAGCCCTTGCTGTTAATTATATACTTGGCCACAAGATGTGCTGTTAGGTTCTTATCTTTTAGCTCGGTGGGATAGTGCGTATTCTGCATTACCCATTCGTAAAAGGTGCCGAAGTCGCCATCGAGGAATCTGGGTAGAGTGTCTGGATCATCTGCGACGGTTGTGCCATCGGCTCTGGTGTGTATAAAGACAATACCATTTGATACATCCCCAAAATCCTTGTAGTACGAAAATATTTCAAGGTCGTCATCCTTCGCAACAGTCATCATCTTTATACGATCAGCAGGGAGACTCTTGACCTCCTCAGAGGTGGACACAATACCATCAATTACAAACATGGGGGTAATTACTTCCTGGTGTACATTGCCATCAAAACCCACTACCACAATATCCGTTGTGCCATTACCCACTAAAAGGGAGCCTTTGCTCTCTGTTGATGTGCTTGTGCTCTCGCCCATAATCTTAAAACTTATGGGTAAAACAAACGATACAGACACGGGGTGACCGTTGTTAATGCCAGGTGTCCAGCGTGGTGATGAGCATACTACGCGTTTGGCCTCCTCGACAAGTATAGGGTACTTCGATTGTAAGATCTTAATATTGTCACGCTCGATATAGCCGTGACGGTTGACGATGAAGTTTACAACGACCAAATCTTCCATTCCACACTTCATTGCCAGCTCGGGATAGCGTATGTTTTCCATTACCCAGGCGCGGAAACTGAGTAGGTCACCACCCATAAACGAGGGCATTACGTCTGTTGCGATAAAGATCTCATCTTGTTCTTCGTTGTTCTTGAGCGAGATTACAATGACACCATTTGCAGTATTGCCCAGATGGTCAAACTCGCGAGCCTCAGCGCTGTCGCCCTTAAATACTGTCATCGACCCTATATCTAACGAGTTAACAGCCTCTAACTCCATAACCTCACCCTCGACAATGACCAATGGTCGCTGCTCATCACTATAATTTGTGCCCGATACGCTAACGGCCGTAGCCATAGCCACAATAAAAATAAGTATCCGTTTCATAATCTCTCTCTTTACGGTTAGACAAATAGGTTTTGTTCAAGAGCTCTTTGTTTTTGTTGTTGCAAAGATAATAGCATATTTCGCCGTAGCCTAATTTTTAATGTTAAGGAGTGTTAAGTGTTTTGTTAAATAGTGTTAAAATGGAAGGTGGTGTTACGAGGACTACATATTTTTTTATTACCTTTGTGATGAAGGAAATGTAGAGTCATGAAAGAGTCGAACTTTAGAATCGTGTCGATGATCGTGGTGCTGTCGCTGGTACTGCTCGTCGCAGTCGAGGTGATGTGGGCAGTGCGTACCTACCGCGATATGCGTGAGAGCTATAGGTTGCAGATCTCCAGCGTACTGGAGGAGGCGACGTGGAGATATGCGACTCCTTCGATGGATGGTAACGTGCAAATAAACATAGGTAACATTGCGCGCTTCGATGTCTTTGTGAGTGAGGGATTGCGTAATGCTGGACTTGCAACAGAGTATCGTGTTGAGGTGCTCTCGACATCGGATGCCGCACCAATCGTCATTATGGCAATGGGCGAGGTCGCTGCCGATGGTGGTGTGATTTCGGTGGATAAATCTCTCGCACCCATAATTCTACGTCTTACAGTGGAGGATCCACATGCTGAGATTCTTGGTCGTATGCGTTGGATTATTGCTCTTCAGATACTCGCGGTGGTTGTGCTTGCAGCTACGTTTGCATATCTGCTACGCACCTTGTTCCGCGCTAAAAGTCTGGAACGTATACGTCGAGACCTCACGCATAACATTACGCATGAGCTTAAAACTCCTGTGGCAGCAGCATACGCCGCAACTGATATGTTGCTGAGTGACGAGAAGCTTGCCGATGATGGTGTGCGCCGTGGCGAGTATCTGCGTATGACCATCGCAGAGTTAGAGCATCTGAACTCGATGATCGAGGAGATACTACGTAGCTCGACGGAGGAGTATAGCCGTGCTTCGATGCGTATGGAGGAGTGCGAAGTGTGTGAGGTCGTCGCTGAGGTCGTCGCCTCAATACGTTTGAAGTATGCCTTGCGCGATGTTGTGTGGAATGTGGAAGTGAATGAGGGTGTTATGGTCATCGCCGACCGTTTTCATCTTTTGGGCATTGTCCGAGCCTTGGTAGATAATGCTATTAAGTATAGCCCTACGGATGCCGAGGTGCGAATCTCTGCCGTTGAGCGTGGTGGCGAGACAATAATCGAGGTTGAAGATAAGGGTTCTGGCATATCGCGCTCGGAGCAGCGACGTATCTTTGATAAGTTCTATCGCACACCCACGGGTAATCGTCACGATACTAAGGGCTATGGCCTCGGGTTGTACTATGTTAAATCTATTGTGAAGCATCATGGCGGTCGTGTTGAGCTGCGCTCGGCAGTTGGTCGTGGCTCATGCTTCACGTTACATCTTCCACGATATGGCAAGTAGACGAATTTTAGTTGTCGAGGATGAGCCGACGCTACGACGTATCGTCGTCGAGGCGTTGGAGTCAGCGGGCTATGATGTTGCTCAGGCGAGTGATGGCGAGGCAGGTATTCGCTGCTTCGAGGAGCATCATGCCGACCTTGTTATTGCCGATATAATGATGCCACGAATGGATGGCTTCGAGATGGTACGACGCATGCGTGCTCGTCATCCCGACACGCTCTTTCTATTCCTTTCGGCCCGCAGTGGCGCGGAGGATGTAGTCGAAGGTTTTAGGACGGGTGGCCACGACTACCTTCGCAAGCCTTTTGCGATGAGCGAGCTTATGGTGCGTATTGAGGCACTTCTTTCGCGTCTTGGTACAGTTGCGTCGGAGCGCACAGAGTATGGCATAGGATCATACCTTTATGATGTGACCCGCTCAACGCTTAAGCGCGGTGATGTGGTAATACGCCTTTCGGCTCGTGAGGCTGCAATACTTAGGTCGCTTGCCTCAAACATGGGACGTGTGGTTAGCTCGCGCGCCATGCTTCTTGACCTCTGGGGCGATGATAGCTACTACAATCTTCGCTCGTTGAACGTCTTTATCTCGAAGTTGCGTAACTACCTTTCCGAGGATAAAAGCATAGACATCATCTCTGTTCGAGGCGTAGGGTATAGGCTAACGGTTGCCTCAGAATGGATGCAAAAATAGCCAACCTGAAGGCTGGCTATCTATACTCTTAGTTGCTCGCGTGCTTAGAGCAGGCGGTTTGTACGCTCGTCGGGGAAGATGACCTTGGGCTCGAAGGTCTTAGCCTCCTCAAAGTCCATAAAACCATAGCCCATGATTATTACGATGTCGCCAACGGCAGTCTTACGTGCAGCAGCACCATTAAGGCAGATGCAGCCACTGCCGCGCTCACCACGGATAACGTATGTCTCGATACGCTCGCCGTTGTTGTTGTTCACAATCTGCACCTTCTCGCCCTCGATAAGGCCTGCGGCATCCATCAGGTCTTCGTCGATGGTGATGCTCCCTACGTAGTTTAGATTCGCCTCCGTAACACGCACGCGGTGAATCTTCGATTTCATTCTTTCGATATACATAGTTTGGGTCGTTTGCTTACTTAATCTTAATGTTGTCGATAAGGCGTATCTCACCAGCCTGTACAGCGCAACATCCCTGTATGCGCTCCGAGTCGCTCCACTTATCAACCTTCTGCATTGTGCGAGCATCCACTGCCTCGAAATAGATGGTCTTCAACAATGGATTTGAGTCGATGGTGGCTACTACCCATGCCGTTAGCTCGGTAGGAGTCATTGAAGTCATCTTCTCGGCGCACTGCTTAATGGTGGCGTAGATGTGTGGCGCAGCCTTACGGTGCTCGGGGGTGAGGAGCTCGTTGCGCGACGAGAGGGCGAGACCATCCTCGCCACGAACGATGGCGCACTCAACAATCTCTATATCGATAGCGAGTTGCTCGACCATAGCTTTAATCACGGCAATCTGCTGGAAGTCCTTCTCGCCGAAGTATGCACGCTGAGGCTTAACAAGGTCGAATAGACGGCTTACCACCTGAGCCACGCCGTTGAAGTGGCCAGGGCGTGTGGCACCCTCCATGACCTTATCTACCAAGCCGAAGTCAAACTGACGGGTGTCGGGTTCGGGGTAGATATCCTCCACCGTAGGCATAAAGACGATGTCGGCACCTGCTGCCTCCAAGATGGCGCAGTCAGCCTCGGGTGTGCGGGGATAGTTCTTGAGGTCGTTCTTATCGTTGAACTGTGTGGGGTTTACGAATACGCTCACAACCACAGTGTCATTCTCTTTACGAGCACGCTCCACCAACGAACGGTGTCCTGCGTGCAATGCACCCATTGTGGGTACGAAGCCTACACCCGCTTTCGGTGTGTTGGCCAAAGCTGCGTTTAGGTCAGCTACTTTTGTTACTACTAACATAATTCGTTCATGAATGTTGGCGCAAAGTTACAAACTTCTACGAAGATAGCAAGCATACGATGGTAAAAAATAGCCATCTGTTGCGCTAAAAGGTGTAATAATGTTGTGTCAGTGGTTATTCGAAGTGTGGAAAATGGTCGATAGGGGCATATCCTCCCTCCTCTCGACGGGTGAAGCAGTGGGTGGTGAGCCCGTTGGTGATAACGATATAACGGCAACCGAGTATGGTGTTGTATCGTGCCGCTTGGCGTAGTGTCTCGGTGCCAATGACGATGCCTGGCTCCTTACACTCTATAACGACGAGTGGTCGGGCATCGGAGCCTACGGCTACAATATCAGCACGCTGAGCCATGCCGTTGATGGCTACGGGGTACTCCTCGACAATCTGCTCTGCCATAAATCCGCAATGGCTACGTAGGTACTCCACTACATGACGGCGCACCCACTCTTCGGGGGTGAGCACAAGCCATCGCCCGCGTACCTTGTCAAATACCTCGGTGCGGCCATTCGCCGTACGACGAGCTTTGAGCCGTATGGGAGGAAAATGTAGTCGTGGATACTTCATTTGTAGCCGTTATTCCAAAATTTAATGTATCTTTGCGTCGCAAAGATAATAAGAAAAATGGAAACATTGAACATAAATGTAGAGGAGCGTGTTGAACGAGCACGTGGCTACTTCACCGCAGGATATAATTGTGCTCAGGCCGTGGTTATGGCCTTTGACGATGTTATGGGTCAGAATGCTGATAGCTTGTCACGTCTCGCTGCACCTTTTGGAGGTGGTATGGGTCGTATGCGCGAGGTGTGTGGCACGGTGAGCGGCATGGCTATACTTGCTGGTGAGCTATCGCCATCGGCCGACCCCAAGAACCTTGAGGAGCGCAAGCAGAACTATGCCCTGGTGCAGCGTTTTGCCGAGAGCTTCCGTAAGGAGAATGGCGATATCGTATGTCGTCGTCTTTTGGGCCTTGAGCCTATGGTGGAGCGTGCCGAGACGGCAATGCCCTCGGAGCGCACGGCAGAGTATTACAAGAAACGCCCATGTGTGGAGTATGTCGGTTGTGCAGCACGTATCGTTGCGGAGTATATTAATGAGAGTACAAAAAAGTAAATAGTCATAATATTTATTTTTATTATTTAGATGTCACGCGAGAGAGATAAAGCGTACTTGGATAGGGCTCTTTTGGCTACATCGGATGTGGTACGTGAGGGTCGAGGTAAAAATATCATCCCACCACCTGAGCGCGAGCCGCTCTGGAGACTATATCTTGAGAAGTTCAAGGATCCCATTATTATAGTTCTGCTGGTTGTGTTTATGCTATCGGTGGGGTTGTCGTTCTACGAGATATTCGTTATGGATGATGACTGGTCGATTATGTTTGAGCCTACGGGTGTGCTTCTTGCACTACTTTTGGCCACGGGCGTAGGATTTATCTTCGAGGTCAAGGCAAGTCGTGAGTTCGAGATATTGAATAAGGTGAAGGACTCGCGACCTGTTAAGGTGGTTCGCCGCCAGAGCGATGGTGAGCGCCCAGTGATGATGCTTGTCGAGAAACAGGATGTTGTGGTTGGCGATATTGTGCGCTTGGAGAGTGGTGATGAGATACCTGCCGATGGACTTCTGCTCGATGCAGTGCAGTTACGCGTCGATGAGTCGAACTTCACTGGCGAGACATACGCTAATAAGTTTGTCGACAAGGCGGACTTCGATACAGATGCCACCTATCCCTCGAACTTCTTGTTGCGCGGCTCTACTGTTATTGAGGGCGGTGGCGATATGATAGTTCAGGGTGTAGGCTACGCTACCGAGGAGGGACGTGGTGTTGCCTTAGCCAGTGAGGGTAGCGACGTTAAGACTCCGCTTAACCATCAGCTCGACCAACTCGGTGGTTGGATATCGCGAGCCAGCTTTATCATTGCTGCGCTTATCGTCGTAGGTCGTATGCTCTACTTCTGGCTCTCGGGAGGTTTCGCGGGCGATACATCGTGGCTCGACATCTTGGAGTTCGTGCTTAACTCGGTGATGATTGCTGTTACGCTTATCGTCGTAGCCGTGCCCGAAGGTCTGCCTATGAGTATCACGGTGAGCTTGGCTATGAGCATGCGCCGAATGCTTAAGGAGAATAGCCTTGTGCGAAAGCTACATGCCTGCGAGACTATGGGCGCTACGACCGTGATATGTACCGATAAAACGGGCACGCTTACGAAGAATCGCATGACCGTTATGGAGTTGGCTATGTGTGGCGACGACGTTATGTGCGATGTCATTGAGGGTATTGCCGTTAACTCCACGGCCGAGCTTACTACCGATGAGGATGGCTCACTCGCTGCGATAGGTAATCCTACGGAGTGCGCGCTACTTCAATGGATTAATAAGCAAGGCTATGACTATGTCGCAATACGTGAGAAGTACACGGTACTCGCTGTTGAACCTTTCTCTACCGAGACAAAGTATATGGTCACTGAGGTCGTTGAGCGAGCCTCGGGTCACAGAGTGCGTTACGTTAAGGGTGCCCCAGAGATTGTGATGGCTATGTGCGATAGGGTAGCCGATGGTCGTACACGCGAGGAGTTTGAGTCGTTGCTGCTGGGTTATCAGAGCCGAGCTATGCGTACGCTTGGCTTTGCCGTGGAGGAGATTGTTGAGGAGGGTAGACGTGGTGTGATGACATTTCTCGGTGTCGTTGGTATTGCAGACCCTATACGCGATGATGTCGCCGAGGCTATCGATACGTGCATGAATTCTGCTGGAGTGCGTGTTATCATCGTTACGGGAGATACGCCTGGTACGGCACGTGAGATAGGTCGTCAGATAGGTCTGATAACTAACGACGAGCCAGGACAGATTACTACGGGGCCTGAGTTTGCCGCTCTCTCGGATGAGGAGGTGCGTGAACTGCTCCGTGGCTCGAAACTAAAGATTATCTCACGAGCACGCCCCGATGATAAAGCACGTCTTGTAATGCTTCTTCAGTCCAATGGCGAGGTTGTGGCCGTCACGGGTGATGGCACGAACGATGCTCCAGCCCTCAGTAAGGCACAAGTAGGCCTCTCAATGGGCGATGGCACGTCAAGAGCAAAGGAGGCGAGCGATATCACGATTATTGACAACTCGTTTGCAAGTATAAATAAGGCGATAATGTGGGGTCGTTCGCTCTACCTGAACATCCGCCGTTTCATCATTTTCCAGATGACCATCAACCTATGTGCGTGCCTTATCGTTCTGTTCGGTGCTTTTATTGGATCGGAGTCACCACTCACGGTTACGCAGATGTTGTGGGTTAACCTTATCATGGATACCTTTGCAGCTATGGCGTTGTCGTCGCTGCCGCCCGAGCGTAGCGTGCTTAGGGAGAAACCGCGCGACCCGAATAGCCACATCATAAATAGGGGTATGTTGTTACAGATTGTTGGTGGTGGTTTGGTATTCTTCGTTGTCCTTGTTGGCTTGTGGCAGCTGTTGCACCATGCCGACATTACGCATGTCTCTGATCTTCTGAGTGCGGAGTCGTTGAGGATATTCTTCGCTGAGATGTTTGGCTCGGATGCTGAGCTTCAGACGATGACAGGCCGTGAGATGGGTATCTTCTTCTCGATATTCGTGGTGATGCAGTTCTGGAATCTATTTAATGCCAAGTATTTCCGTACTAATAATAGCCTTATCGGTGATATTATAGATATGTTCCGTAATCCGCAGCGTGTGATGGAGTCGTACAATAGATACTTCCTCCTGATACTTGCCGTTATCTTCTGTGGTCAGGTGGCAATCGTAACGTTTGCTGGCGAGCTATTTAGCGTGTCACCACTATCGCTTGGCGACTGGTGTTGGATTATGATCCTAACATCGCCCGTATTGCTAATCCCCGATCTGGTGCGCCTCGTATCTCGCAAGAGGTAGACTCGCAACAGCCTACTCGTGACAATGGGGACACTCCTCGTGTGCCCCGAGCACGGTGTGCGGAATGTTACCGTGCGAGATAAGCTGTATCGGGCAGTTGTAGTTGCGTAGCTGCTCCTCGGTGATGATGTTCGAGTCGTGGCGATGTACATGGCGGTTGACGCACACGATGCTACGCACAACGCTCGAAATAGTACCTATGTCGTGCGATACCATCACTATTGCCATCTGCTCCGATAGGTGGTGGAGAAGGTTGTATAACTCATTCTCGAAACGATTATCCACAAAGTTTGTTGGCTCATCAAGGACAAGCAACTTTGGCTCAGAGATAATGGCTCGGCAGAGCATTACGCGTTGCAGTTGACCACCCGATAGCTCACCTATGGGGCGGTCACTTAGGTCTGATAGCGATGCACGTTCGAGCACCTTGTCTACGCGTTTATGCTCATCCTTGCTGTAGCTGCGCCATAATCCGCGCTCAGCTTGTAATCCCGACATCACTACCTCGCGTACCGATATGGGAAACTCCTTGTCGAATGTGGAGATCTGTGGTAGATACCCTATATGTGGTTTTTTGTTACGTAGCAATTGCTCGCCATACTCGATGTGTCCGTTATATGGGACAATACCCATTATGGCCTTTACAAGCGTGCTCTTTCCACCACCGTTAGGGCCAATGATACCTACGAAGTCATCGACGTATATGTCGAGGTTGACATGCTCAAGTGCCGTGACGTTGTCATAGCGAACACCGAGGTCGCGTATCGTGATTATAGGCTTCTTACTCATTGTTGCGACATATTATATCGGTTACACGCTCAATCTCCGAGAGGATGTCCTCAGCCAAGGGATCTGTTACTATAACCTCGGCATTGCACTCTTCGGCAATAGCACGCACCTTGTCGGGGCTATACTGTGGTTGGATGAGTATGGCGTGGATACCATGCTCAGTGGCTTGCTCAATGATAGATGTCAGCTGTCGAGGTGAGGGCTCTTTGCCGTCGTGCTCAATGGCTATCTGGCGAATGTCGTAGTCGCGTGCATAATATGTGTAGGCTGGATGATATATCAAGATTGCCTTCACGTTGCTACGTTCAATAGCCTCTTTACAGTGGTTATCCAACGCCTCGATGCGCTCGATTAATGCACTGGCAGCATTGCTATATTTTGCTGAGTCAGGATACGATTTCATAATGTTACGCTCAATGGTCAACACCATCTGCTTGAGCGCACGAGGCGATGTCCATGTGTGGGGGTCGATGCCGTGAGCGTGGTGATGATGACCATGCGAACAACTACCCTTCATCGTCTCTATGCCCTCGGATAGATCAATAACAATGTCGTTGTCAAAATTGGCAATGAGGCTATGCTCGAAATTTATAAGCCCGATGGCAAATACATGGTTCGCATCGTTTAGTGATGTGAGCTGACGGGCGGTGGGCTCGTAGGTCTCTGGGCTGGCACCATCGGGCACAAGAACCTCAACGGTGAAGTCGCCACAAGTGATTTGCTCGACAATCTGTTTGAGGGGTGTTATCGTTACGAATATGGTCTTTTCGCTATTGTGGCTTTTATAAGTGTTACACGCTGAAAATAGCGTTGTAAGGAGTATGAATATGGTTATCTTTCTCATATGCTCAATGTTTACTATGCAAATATGCTGCAAAGTTATAAAAAAGTGTTCTTAAATTTTGTTATATCCATAAATTTTTAGATATTTGCCACATAAAACCTAAAAACATACGCAAAATGATTAAGAATATAACCGAAAAGATAGTCTATGTTGGCGTAGATGATACCGATATTGATCTCTTTGAGAGCCAGTATTTAGTACCCAATGGTGTGTCGTATAACTCTTATGTCATCCTTGACGAGAAGGTAGCCGTTATGGATACGGTAGATCGTCGTAAGAGTGATGAGTGGTTCCAGAATCTCGATGTCGCTTTGGCTGGTCGTAAGCCCGATTATCTCGTTGTTCAGCACCTTGAGCCCGACCATGCAGGTACTATCGCTATGTTTTTGGAGCGTTATCCCGACACACAGATTGTAGCGTCGGATAAGGCTGTCAAGATGATGCCGCAGTTCTTCTTTGAGGTTAAGTTCGAGGGTCGCACCATCGGTGTTAAGGAGGGTGATACCCTTTCGCTTGGTGGCCGTACTCTGCACTTCGCTATGGCACCTATGGTTCATTGGCCAGAGGTTATGGTGACGTATGATAGCACTGATAAGGTGCTCTTTGCTGCTGATGGCTTCGGCAAGTTCGGTGCTCTCTCGGTTGATGAGCCTTGGGCAGACGAGGCGCGTCGCTATTATATCAACATCTGTGGTAAGTATGGTGCTCCGGTGCAGGCTCTTTTGAAGAAGGCTGCTGGCCTTGATATTGCAATCATCTGTCCGTTGCATGGCCCTGTGCTCAATGAGAACTTGGGTTATTATATTGGTCTCTACGATACATGGAGCAAGTATGAGCCTGAGGAGGAGGGTACACTCGTTGCCTACGCATCTATCCATGGCAATACGGCCGAGGTGGCTAACAAGTTCGCTGAGATCCTTCGCTCGAAGGGTGCTAAGAATGTTGTTGTTCGCGATCTGTCGCGTACCGATATGGCTAAGGTTGTTGAGGATGCATTCCGTTATAGCCGCCTTGTTGTTGCTGCTGCGTCGTATGACTCGGATGTATTCCCACCTATGCACGACTTCTTGCACCACTTGGCTATCAAGGGCTTCTCTAAGCGTCGCATCGGCATTATAGAGAATGGCTCGTGGGCACCATCTGCAGGTCGTGCTATGCGTGCTATAATTGATGGCTTCAAGGGTGTGACGGTTGCCGAGAATATGGTGACCATCATGTCGCGCATGAAGCCTGCGGATATTCCCGCTCTTGAGGCTTTGGCCGACGAGGTGCTTGCATAAGAGGCATCGCTATTTTAGTTTTGTTGTTGCCGTTATCCAGTCAGGATGGCGGCAACATCTTTTTAATAGCTATAAAGCAGAATTAATTTTGGCAAATTGGCATAAATTACATATCTTTGTGGGATAATGTTTATGTACATAAATGATAGTATCGATATATGATTAAGTCAATGACAGGCTTCGGCAAGGGTGAGGCCGTATGCGGAGATAAGCGATTTCGTGTGGAGCTTCGTTCACTGAACTCTAAGCAACTGGATTTGAGTGTAAAACTTCCTGGTAAATATCGCGCTGCTGAGGCTGAGGTGCGAAGCATTGTAACGCAGCGTCTCGTGCGTGGTAAGGTCGATTGTTTCGTGTCGGTGGAGTCGCAGGCTGTGGAGACCTCGGCACATATCAACGTTGAGGCGTTCAAGGCCTATGCTGATGAGCTACGCCGTGTGTGCGATAGCAATATGATTACCACGGATGGCGACTCATTGCTTATGGCAGTGATGCGTATGCCCGATGTAATCTCAACAGAGGAGCAGGAGGTGTCGGATGCAGAGCTTGCAGCTATTGTCGAGGCTACGCGCTTAGCAGCTGATGGCCTTGATAGTTTCCGTGTTCAGGAGGGTGCAATACTTATTGCTGACCTTTTGAAGCGTATTGACCTTATCGAGAAGTATCGCCACGAGGTAGAACCCTTTGAGACCGCGAGGGTAGATGTCATCAAGAATCGTATCCGTGAGAATATTGCCAAACTGCAACTTGAGGTTGATAACAACCGCTTGGAGCAGGAGATGATCTTCTATATAGAGAAGCTCGATATCACGGAGGAGAAGGTGCGTCTCGATAATCACTGCAACTACTTCCGTGAGGTGGCGGCAATGGAGGATGCCCCTGGTCGTAAGCTCGGCTTTATTGCACAGGAGCTCGGCCGTGAGATTAACACCATGGGCTCGAAGTCGAATGAAGCAAACATGCAGCGTCTGGTTGTTATGATGAAGGATGAACTTGAGAAGATAAAGGAGCAGGTGCTCAACATATTATAATTTGCAATTATGGGTAAGTTGGTTATATTCTCTGCACCGAGTGGCTCGGGTAAGACAACAATTGTAAGGGAGCTGCTTAAGCGTTTCGACTGCTTCGAGTTCTCAATCTCGGCAACGTCGCGTAAACCACGTGGCGAGGAGAGGGATGGTGTTGATTACTACTTCCTGTCGAACGACGAGTTTCGCGCGCGCGTTGAGCGCGACGAGTTCGTTGAGTGGGAGGAGGTTTATGCTGGCACATGCTACGGTACACTACGTAGTGAGGTGGAGCGCATTTGGGCAAAGGGCAATGTGATACTCTTCGACGTAGACGTTATGGGTGGTATCAAACTCAAGCGACTCTTTGGCGACGATGCCTGTTCGGTATTTATCATGCCCCCCTCGGTCGAGGAACTCGAGCGTAGATTGCGTGGTCGTGGTACCGATGCCGAGGAGGTTATCCGCAAGCGTATCGACAAGGCGGAATTCGAGTTGTCGAAGTCTTCGGAGTTTGACTTCACGGTCGTAAACGATGACCTTCAGCAGGCCGTAGACGAGACCGTGGCTATCATTACTAACTTCCTAAAGTAATAGATTAGATGAAAAAGCGAATGTTATTATATTTCGGCTCGTTCGATCCCATTCATAATGGCCATATCGCACTTGCTGAATATGCCCTTGAGCGCAATCTCGCCGACGAGGTGGCACTCATCATATCACCCCAGAACCCGTTTAAGACCGATGTGTTGCAGACTCCTGAGTATACACGCTACGAGATGGCTGAGATGGCAACAAAGGAGTCGCGCTTTCCGCAGCAGATTAAGCCTTCGGTCGTGGAGTTTGTCTTGGAGAAGCCATCGTACACGATTAAGACTCTTGATTATCTTAAGGAGACATGTGGCGACGAGATGGAGTTCTCGATAATTACCGGTAGCGATATCTGGGCACGCTTCGACGAGTGGAAGGACTACGAGCGCATCTTGAACGAGTATAAGATCTATGTCTACCCGCGCAAGGGTTACGAGGTGGAGAAGTTTGCCGACCGTGTGACGTTGCTTAGTGATGCACCATACGTCGAGTTCTCATCTACGGAGGTGCGTGAGCGTGCCGAGCGTGGTGAGGATCTTTCGGCCTATGTGTCACCATCGGTTGCGGAGTATATCAAGAATAACCAGCTCTGGACTACGGCAGGTAATATCGTACGTCTCACATCAATGATCAAGGCGGGAGACGAGCGAGCGTTGCTCTATATAGAGCGCGGTAAGTGTTTCTATCGTCGTAACGAGTGGGGTAAGGCAATCAATGACTTTAACCATGCTATGAAGCTCGACCCAGAGAATGAGGAGGCTCGCCAGCTTCACGATATGATTTACGAGATATTGTCGTTCCGCTACAAGGACATCTATAATCCATAGTGAGTATGATTGAGATTGATGATAAGATTGTGAGCCTTGACCTCTTGCGTGAGTCGTTTGCTTGCGACTTAGGAAAATGTAAGGGTATCTGTTGTGTCGAGGGAGACTCTGGTGCACCACTCGATATTGATGAGGTTGATATATTGGAGGAGGAGTGGGATAACTACTCGCCCTATATGACCGAGGAGGGACGTGCCGCTGTCGAGGAGCAGGGCTTTATGGTTGTGGATGTCGATGGCGACTACACCACACCGCTTGTGGATGATGCGTCATGTGCCTACGCCTTCGAGGAGGATGGTA
>CALBKP010000111.1 GCA_937895825.1 uncultured Alistipes sp.
GAGGTGTGAGCTACCCCTCGACGGGTTCGACGGGCGATGGCTACGACTTTGCAGCGTCGGTGGGTCACTCGATAGAGCCGGTGCGTCCGTCGCTAACGCCATTTGTTACGTCGCATCCGCAGAAGGAGTATCTCAATGGCCTGCTGCTTAAGAACGTAGGGGCGAAGCTATATATAGACAATGAACTCGCGGGTGAGGAGTTTGGTGAGCTCGGATTCTCGGAGCGAGGCATCGAGGGTGCGGTGGCCTTGCGCCTAAGCCGCGATGTGGTGGATGCTATCATCGACGAGCGCCGGGTGAAGCTCGTCGTAGACCTCAAGCCTGCGTTGGACGAGGCTACGCTGCTGGCACGCATAGACCGCGAGATTGCCGATATGCAACCCTCTGAGTTCTTCTCGGAGCTGCTACGTAAGCTCGTACCCAAGCAGATGGTCGTGCCCTTGGCAAAGGAGGTAGACTTTCACTCTAAGACATACGTCGGCAAGCTCACCGACACGGAGAAGCAGCGCCTGGTAAAGATATTGAAGGGTATGGTATTTCCTATTGTGGACTACGCACCGTTCCAGTACGCCATTGTCACGGCTGGTGGTGTTGCGTGCGACGAGGTTAACAAATACACGATGGAGTCGTTGAAGGTTAAGGGCTTGTATTTCGCTGGTGAGGTACTCGATATAGATGCCAACACGGGTGGCTACAACATGCAGATAGCCTTCTCTACGGGACGCTTGGCTGGCCAGTTAAAGAAGTAACGATGAAACGCTCGGGACGAACGCTCAAACAGAGGCTCTATGGGTTGAAGCACTTGCCTTCGCGAGTGCGCCGTGCGCGCTACTTCCGTGGCCATGGTGTACATTCGCCATACGTCTATGCCATCGTTCGTCAGGTGTTTATGCAGAAGCGACTCCTCGGCGAGGATCATTCGCTTCATGATAGACTCTTGGAGCTTGGTGTGTCACGTCGTCGTGCCGTGCAGCTTGATAACCTTATGGCGCACTGTGGCTATAAGAGCTGCTCTGTGGATGAGAAGCGAGAGGTGGATATGATTGTCGCTACGTTAGCTACTACCTGCGACTGCCTTGAGGAGTATGTGAGCTATGCCCGTGAGGTGGGGGCTACGCTCTGCGTGATGAGTCCCTATAAAAATGCCCAGCGCTGGGAGGTCTGCCGCAGGCTTATCGAGGAGCATCCATCGACCACGGTAGACAACCGTGGCTACCTGCTCTTCTTTAATAACCATCTGCCGAAGCAACGATTCAGACTATGAGTGTGCATTGCGAGGCGATGCTTAAGACCAAGACTAAAACATTGATTGATATGAAGATATATACTAAAAGTGGAGATGATGGCACTACGTCGCTTATCGGTGGCGAGCGTGTTAAGAAGTACGACCCAAGGGTCGAGGCATACGGTACTGTCGATGAACTTACGGCGTTTGTTGCACTGTTTGCAGATAACCTACGTGACGAGCCGCGTGCCGAGGATGTCGTTGAGCAGCTCGAGCGTGTGGAGTCGGAGCTGATGACCGTGCAGGCACTCCTGGCCGTTGGCCGTGGTGGTGAGGGTAAGGTTGCACCCCTCGAGGAGTTGCGCGTCGAACGCCTTGAGCAGTTGATTGATAGCCTCCAGACGGAGATTCCTGCCATTACGAAGTTTACCATCCCCGGGGGCCACCGTGCCGTGTCGCTTGCACACGTCTGCCGCACTGTATGCCGTCGCGCGGAGCGTGCGGCGCTCAGGGCTCAGGAGGTGGCTACGATAGATGCCACCACGCTGAAGTATCTTAACCGCCTCTCGGACTACCTCTACACGCTCGGCAGGGTACTCACGGAGCGTTTCCGTGTGGAGGAGCGCCAGTGGATACCATAGCGCGAAGGGATTGAGAGTCAAATATTTTTAGAGATATTGTTGTATATAGAAAATTATTTTATACATTTGCACGCTAAATATTCAAACGAGACGTTCTTTTGGACGATAAATATAAAATAATTATTAAACGATATAGATTATGTATTGGACATTAGAGCTTGCATCGAAGTTGGAGGATGCACCATGGCCCGCAACAAGAGAGGAACTTATTGACTATGCCGTGCGCTCGGGTGCTCCGCTTGAGGTGCTTGAGAACTTGCAGGAGATTGAGGATGAGGGTGATATCTACGAGTCTATTGAGGATATATGGCCCGACTACCCCTCGAAGGATGACTTCTTCTTTAACGAGGAGGAGTATTAAAAAGATTTTATCAGCAAATGCGCTGATAATCAAGAGAGAAGCAAGGAATATAAACTTGTTTCTCTTTTTTTGTTTTTATCATCTCCCATCTGAAACCATCGTTATACACCATTCTTAGCGGGATACTATTGGTTTTCTTGTATATTATTCTTAACTTTGCGTTATCCTCTTACATCACTAAAGTGAGATACAATCAAGCAACGAGCGAAAAATTTGAATAATAAATGTTTAATATATGATAAAGTCTATTGATACACCCATTGCCGACATACTTAAAGGGATAGATAACGGTACAATACAGCTTCCAGACTTTCAGCGTGGCTGGGTATGGGAGGATAATCGAATCCGAGCACTAATTGCAAGTATAAGCAATGCATATCCCGTTGGTGCTGCAATGTTCTTGGATGCTACGGGAGACAATGTGCATTTCAAGAGCAGACTATTCGAGGGTGTTGACGCATCTCATTCGTCAGTCTCGCCTAAAACGCTCGTACTCGATGGACAGCAACGCACAACATCCATCTATCGTTCTATGTACTGTAAGTCTGCAGTAAAAACAATGGACTCAAAGAAGAAACCCATTTCGAGATATTACTACTTGAACATTCCATTGTGCTTGGATACATTAACAGATAGAATTGATGCTGTGGTCTCTGTACCTGAAGATAGAGTTATTAGAGAGAACATCGGCAGGGATATAAAGTTGGATTTATCTACCCCTGAGAAGGAGTATGAACAGCATTATTTTCCTCTGAACATAGTTTTCGACCCTAATAGCACGATGAATTGGATGTTTGGCTATTTGAATTTTCATAGTCATTCACAGGATATTCAAAGCCAATGGACCAACTTTTGGAAAGAGATACTCTCACCAATGTCGCAATATCAAATTCCCGTAATCGAATTGGGCAGCGATGTTCCGAAAGAGGCGGTTTGTCAAGTATTTGAAAATGTCAATCAGGGAGGTGTATCCTTAACAGTATTTGAATTAGTAACAGCAACTTTTGCAGCAGATAACTTCGAACTTCGTAAAGATTGGGACTCTATATGGAGCGAGTTGAAGAATGATAAAGTAATGCAGTACAAAAATAACCAACCTGCATTTACAGGAACGGATTTCCTTACTGCTATCACCTTGCTAAATAACTATAAACTATGGCAAGCGGGAAAACGAGGTGGTGTTAGCTGCAAAAAGAAGGATGTTCTAAGACTACAATATGAGGAATATAAAGAGCACAAGGATGCATTGATAGAAGGTCTTAATGAAGCCATCAAATTCATCAAGGAGCAGTGTATCTACACATCTGTGGACTTGCCATATACCTCACAAATTATTCCATTGGCTGTTACTTTTGCAATAGATAAGAACTTGTGGTTTAACGCCAAAAACAAAGCAAAACTGACACAATGGTATTGGTGTGGTGTATTTGGCGAATTGTATGGAGGTGCAAATGAAACTCGATATGTGACAGATGTGCAAGGATTGGCAAAATGGACTCAAGATGATAATGACCTACCTGATACAGTACAACGCTCAAACTTCTTTGCATCTCGTCTAAACCAGCTTACAACGCGTAATAGTGCTGCATACAAGGGAGTGATGGCTTTGATACTGAAGAATCATTGCAAGGACTTTATATCAGGCTCAGAGATGGACTTTGCTTCATATGTAGGCGAGGCCACCGACATTCATCATATCTTTCCAGCCAACTACTGTGAACAGCAAAAGATTGACATTAAGCGATGGAATAGTGTTATTAATAAAACCCCTATATACGCTCGTACAAATCGAATAATTGGAGGTTATGCTCCGACCAAATATCTTAGTAGTATTGAGCGAAATCACGGCGTAGACACTGCTGATTTGAATAATTATTTGAAATCTCATTTAATAGATATCGAGGCGATTAGAAACGATGACTTCGATACATATTTTCAGAATAGGGCTAACGCGATATACGACTTGATTGAGAAGGCTACAGGCAAGACAGTTGCAGGTCGTGAAAATAATGACACCGATTTAAATGACGAGGTTGTTACTGAAGAACAAGAAATCTTTTTATAGTTAAAAAAATGTATCAATTCAAGTAAATGCCTTAAAAACAACCGAATAAACTTGTATATAAACTTGTACAATACAAAATAGACACTAATACTCAACGACTTACAAGCTCTAAATACTCTTTCAACGAGGAGGAGTATTAATTTCTTGTGATATGAGGTCATCTTCGACCTATCCCTAAAAGAGCGCCATGGGATAGTACTCATACGTACATCCCATGGCGCTCTTTTTTGTGATAAGCAAAATCTAATTCCTTCTGACAAGAGATTAACTTGCCGTGAAAAGTCGCAGATTACGGCTTTTGACTCCAATTAGGCTTGCAACTTAGAATATTGTGATTAAGGATATTAAGGGAGTCGTCCATAAACTCACCAACTATATGCCCCTCTCTATTTTTGCAGCATAGCGGCGAGCTTTGCTACTGCTCGGCCACGGTGCGATATGGCGTTCTTCTCCTCGGCCGTCATCTCGGCAAAGGTTTTGTCGTAGCCATCGGGGACGAAAAGTGGGTCGTAACCGAAGCCCTCGCAGCCCGACTCCTTAGTAGCGATGCACCCCTCGACGATGCCCTCGACCTGCTGCTCCACACCACCGCGTATGATTGATATAACGGTGCGGAAGCGGGCGCGGCGGTTATCCGAGCCTTGTAGTTCGGCGAGCAGTTTACGGTTGTTGGCTTTGTAGTCGTGACCATCTGTGGCGTAGCGTGCCGAGTGAACGCCCGGAGCGCCGCCAAGAGCCTCGACCTCCAAGCCTGTATCGTCGGCAAAGCAGTCCAACCCCGTGCGCTCGTATACATAGTGCGCTTTGAGCGATGCATTCTCCTCCAGCGTAGCCCCCGTTTCTGGTATATCTTCGGTGATGTCCACCTCGCGGAGTGTGACAAGCTCGTAGTTATCACCAAGCACAGCTCCGACCTCGGCCAGTTTATGTGCGTTGTTAGTAGCAAATACAATCTTCATATCTTCTCTCTTTAGGTTTACTCTATGGGGTAGCTTACCACCATACTTCCCGTCCTACTTTCCGTCTCGATGACGACTCTATGCTCGTAGGGTACGATGGTGGCCTTTGCCGTGTCGGTAGTGCGGTAGAGCGCATCGTAGGCCGTGATGGTCATCGAGCCATCCAGCAGGCCGCGCGTGCTCGAGTAGCGTATCGGGTAGCTTATGTCGGTGGTGAATGTGAGCGGCGATGTTGCGGACTCCTCTCTGTCGATCATAACCATCTCGCCAGTGTACAACAACTCGTACTGACCCTCGTTGTCGATGCTTAGCTGACCACTAAGCGTGGCATACCCCTATGACTCCTCGTTGTTCAGGCGGTGGAACGTAACGTCGAATCTGCCATCATTACTGCGAGCGATGGTTGCCTTGTAGCTGTTACCTCCCGTGCGCTGCACCTCCCAGCGGTCGGCGTACATGTCGATAATGAGACTATACGTCGTGTTGAAGTAGGTGGTGTATTGCAGCGTGTGACGGTTGTCGATGACGATGATTGCAGCATTGCCGAAGTGTCGGTCGGCGTAGGCCTGGCGCTCGGTGTCGTCCTCGATTTGTAGCATGTAGTGGTATTTGGTAAGCTCTCCGAGCACGCTGTTTACGCGGCGTATGTCGCCAAGAGATACCTCCCAGAGCATATGTCCCAATACCTCGGGGCGTGGCTCCTCGCCCGAGTCGAGCTCACAACTTGAGGCCATAAGCGTAATGAGTAGCACCGTAAATCGTAGCGCCGTAAGTCTAATATGTCGTCTCATAGTAAAATGTATTAAAATCTGTAACCAACACCTGCACGTAGGCTGCCGCTAATGCCAGCACCCACCTCGGCAAAGAAATATACCTTACGGCCGAGTGTAAGGCCAAAGAACGTAAGGTCGTACATTGGCGTAACCACGCCATCGTCATAGGCGAAGCGTGCGGCTATGCCAGCGCCTACGGCCGAGTAGAGGTTGATGATAGGCTTGCGTAAGTAGTCGAAGCGTAGGTTAAGGATGAGGGCTGCTGCAATGCGGTTGTTGCGGTAGAGCAACTCGTTAGTCGATACGTGGCGCATCGACGACCACGTGGCGGCAAACGTAGCCTTGCCACCGAGCGATAGCCATGGCTTAATGTTGCAGCTATACTCAAGGTTAATGCCTGGGAGATAGCGTGTGGCGCTCTCATAGTAGCGTGCCGATGCAAGCATATCGCTGGTGCTGTATATCGCGTCGGCATCAGCAACCGTGTCGTTGTTGTCAACGAGGTAGAAGTAAGACATCAGTCCTGGAGCGCTCAGGCTTAGGCGTATGTTATGGCGATTATCTATGGATATATCCCTTGATTGCTGTGCATAGGCAGCTACGCATGTGAGCGAGAGGATGATTCCTATGAGTATGATTCTTATCTGTCGCATAGCTTAGTGTTTTGAGTTTGAGTTAAATCTGTATCCGATACCTGCGCTTATTGTACCACGACAGCCAGCGCCTATATCGAGGTAGCCAAACCACTCTCGGCCAACCGTGATGCCTATGAACGTGACATCGAAGCCTACACCCCAACGGCTCTCTGTACGCCCATGTAGCGTGGGCTCATATATGGCCAACATGGCGGCTACGCCTACGCCCGAGTAGAGCTGCACGATACTGCGGTTGAGCCAGCCGAAGCGAACAATGGGCATAAGGCTCAGCGAGTGGTAGTTGTAGCACCCTATACGGCTATGATCCACAGTGCTTGACACCCTGCCAAAGCCTCCCGACCACGAGGCCACACCACCGATGTAGAGCCACCGTAGCGGCCAGTAGCCGTAGTCGGCATTAACGGTAAACCAGCGCGTCTTGCCAAGCGTGCTGTTCTCGGGCAGGTCGTACGGGTAGTCACGCCAGTCGAAGTTGGGAGCGTAGTCGTGCGGCGTGTATGGGTTGTAGGCTATGCCCAAGCGCACCTCGTGCTTGTATGCGGGGTTGAGGTGGCGGCCGAGCCACGGACCCTCCGTTACCTTATCGGAGGGTAGGGTAGCAAGCGTAGTATCCTGAGCGTCGTGCTGCTCGCTCTGCCGCTGTGCCACCGCCTTCGTTGACCCGAGGAGCGTTAGTGCTGTCACAAGTGTCAGTAGGATTAATCTCTTCATACGGCGTTTAAATCTCGATTAACTTTTTGCAAAGATAGAGTATAAAACGCACTCTAACCAAAAAAAACGGGCACAAATTTTTCCAGGGTGGTATGCTTAAGTTGTTGATAATTAGCTGTTTGTAAATTGCGAAAATGTTAATTTTTCAACTCGCTGATTATCAATATGTTGTGAAAATATCTATATTCTATAATATGTAACATACTGTAACTAAGCTGCTTATCTCTCCTCGCGAGCCACTTCGAGCTCCGAAAGGCGGTTGTCAAGCTCCACTTTGTCGATGATGGTCTTAACGATTGTGTCTATCTCCGAGTGCTCAGAGTAGTCGGCAGGGCAGACGTGGTTCACGCGGTTGTCACGGATAAGGTCGTTGAGTATGCTGCGCTGGCTCTCCTCCTCGGGGTTGTAAACTGCTATGGAGTGGCCGCCGAAGTTTTTGACAAGGCGCATACAAGGGATGTCCGTCGTACCGTCACCGAAGTATATCATGCGGCTAAACGGTACGGGGCGTTTGTTCTCCTCCATGAAGCGGTTGACATCCTTAGTGTCGAAGACCGACTCCACACCTTTGTTTATCTTGAAGATGAACTGCGTCTTGTTGGTGTAGTTCACCGCCACCGCTGGCCAGTAGGCTATGCCGTCGACGTTGTAGAGGAACGAGCAAGCGTAGATGTTTTTAAACTCGTGAGCTATGGCCGTACCCTCGATGATCTCCTTAAGTCCCGACGAGTTCACGTAGTGTAGGATGCGTATGCCGCGCTCATGTCCGTACTTATTTATGCGAGAGAACCACTCCTCTACTCCGCGGTAGAACTTGACGTTGCGCCCCGACTCGCGGAATGCCTCGCGTCTGAGCGACAGCCCCTTAGATTGTGCCGCCTGGAGCATACGTGCCATGTATGTCAGTACCTGGTCGGCATCCTGCTCCTCGGCTAAGGTGTTGGCCTCGTGCCAGAACTCCATATTGCTCTTGCCCACAGCGGGGATAAAGTCGTACTCCTGCATATTTCCAGGGGCAAGCGTACCGTCGAAATCGTATATCAGCGCTACGGTAATCATATTTTTCATACTGCTGCTACCTTAATTTTGTAGTATTTGGTTCAAATATACGAAAAAAAACACTACTTTTGCATAAAACAAAGCGTAAAATTAAAAAAATATAAATTTAGATACTATGGAGAGAAAATTGCGTCGCTCACGTGATAATCGCGTTTTGGCTGGTGTATGTAGCGGTTTGGGCAATTTTATGGGCATCGACCCAGTGGTTATACGCATAGCAGTAGTGTTGCTTATGTTCTTAGCAGGTATGTCGCTGTGGGTATATATCATAATGTGGTTGCTGATCCCCGAGGAGTAGAGAGAAATTAAAGCGTTGATAATTTAAAATTAGATAGTTATGGAGTTTAAAGAAGTAGTAAGAAAGCGTCGTTCTACCCGCCGATTTACGGGTAAGCCAGTTGAGATAGAGAAACTTCAGTCGGCAATGGAGTTAGCCCTCCGTGCACCGTCGTCGAAGAATACGCGCTCTACGCGCCTTATGGCCGTTACGAACCTCGATAAGGTTCACGCCCTCGGTCGTCTAAGGGATTGGGGCTCAAGTCTCTTGGAGGAGGCATCGGCCGCCATCGTCATCCTCGGGGATGAGGAGGCAAGCCCTATGTGGCAGACCAACGCTGCGATTATGGCAACGGTGCTCCAGCTCGCCCTTGTAGATGAGGGCTTGGCATCGTGCTGGGTGCATGTCGGTGACTACCTGACGCTTAAGGATGAGCCTACGAGCCAGCGTAGCGAGGATTATGTCAAGGAGTTGTTGCCCGAGATTCCCGCCAGCTATAAGGTGCTCTGCGTTGTGGCTGTTGGCTATGCCGACTATACGCCGAAGCCACTGCCCGACTACGAAGGCCCCGAGCGCCTGTTATTCGTTAAGTAAGTGCCTCGATTTATTTTGTCGTTTGTGTCGATGTTGGTGCTATCATCAGTGTCGACACAACGTCGTTTTATGGCTGGTATTGCAATAATCTTCTACGAAGATGCGTTTGTAATGAGAAAAAAATGTATCTTTGCAAGTTGATTATGCGAAAATTATGTAACATACTGGTTTTGGTTGTCGCGATTGCGGCCGTAGGGTGTATCAGATCCGAGGGTGTGAAGGGTGATGGTGACGTTGCTAACGTGGTTGCATCGGTCGATGATAAGCGCCTACTGGTCGAGGATGTTCAGCGTAATATGCCCAAGGGTCTCACCGATGCCGACAGCGTCACGTTTGTGCGAATGTATGTAGATAACTGGGTGCTCAGCCAGCTTAAGGTTAAGCGTGCCGAGGAGGTGCTCTCGTCAGCGGAGCAGGATATCGAGCGTCTTGTCGAAGGCTATCGTCAGTCGCTTATCATACGTCAGCTCGATCAGTACTACATCGATAATGCTATTGATGTCGAGATTACCGACAAGCAGCTCTCGGCATACTATCGTGCCAACTCGGCATCCTTTAAGCTCGACCATAACAAGGTGCGTGGTGTCGTTGTCAAGGCTCCGCGTACGTTCCGTAATACCGCAACTCTCACCGCGGCACTTAAGGCTGTGATTAAGAGTAGCGATACGCAGGAGGTAGCAGCCCTTGCGGAGAAGCATGGACTGACGCTTACGGATAACTCTGCACAGTGGGTGTCGTACTCCGACTTCTTGAGTAACCTCCCGACGGAGCGTTCGCGCTCGTATGACAACCTCTTGGATAAGGGTGGCGTACAGCAGATGACCTCGGACGATGCCATCTTCTACTTTGTCATCATCAACGTTGCACGTAAGGGCGAGGTGGCACCGTTGGAGTGTGTGGAGCAGGATATTCGCCGTAGGTTGTACTCCGAGCGTCGTGCCGACATTGTTGAGGACTACGAGGCGAGCCTTAAGCGTGAGGCTGTCGTAGCGGGACGTGTGAACCTTGTCGATACGGTACTCCTCCGCTCGATGAGCTATCAGGCCGAGCAGACGAGCGTAGAGGCAGAGGTGCGTGAGGCTACGGAGAATATCGAGGAGGACCCCACGATTAGCATCGCGAGGGGCGACAGCATTAAGACGAACGAGTAAAGAAAAGATTAGAGAAAGATATGATACGAAAGATTGCGATTACGGCGGTTTGCGCCATGATGATATTTGGAGTTGTGAATGTTGCTTCGGCACAGGAGCGTCGCCAGGTGATGCTTGATAAGGTCGTTGCCGTTGTGGGTGGATCGTCTATCCTCCACTCCGAGGTTGAGGAGTATGCTAAGGCTCTTATCGACCAACGACGACAGATGGGCTACACCTCGGATCGTGATGCTCGTAGTGAGGCTCTTGAGGCTCTCCTCGAACAGAAACTGCTCTATAACCAAGCGTTGATTGACTCGGTGGAGGTTAACACGGCAGATATCGCTGGCCGCATCGAGAACTATTTGCAGATGCTTATCACCGAGGCTGGTGGCATCGCGCAGCTCGAGGCTAAGGAGCACATGCCCGTATTTTCGTATCGCGAGATGTTGCGTCAGCAGTACGAGGAGCAGTCTTACGCTCAGGCTATGAAGTCGGAGGTGGTGAGCAAGGTCACGGTCGTTCCTGGCGAGGTTGAACGCTTCTATAAGCGCATTGACAAGGATAGCCTGCCCATAATCGGTGAGCAGTACGTATATGCCCAGATTACCAAGTTCCCAGCATCGTTGAAGGAGGCACAGCAGCGTACCAAGGAGCGTCTGTTGGATATGCGTGAGCGTGTCATTACAGGACAGACGAAGTTCTCGGTGTTGGCACGTATGTACTCGCTTGATGGCTCGGCCATCCATGGTGGCGAGATGGAGCCATCGTCGGCATCATACTTCGTACGTCCGTTTGCCGAGGCTCTCGAGAAACTGAAGCCTGGTCAGATATCCGAGATCGTCGAGACGGAGTACGGCTTCCATATCATTGAGCTTATTGACAAGAAGGGCGATCTGTATCACTGCCGCCACATCGTGCTGCGCCCTACATTTACACGTGAGGAGCTTATGCAGCCCGCCTATCAGCTTGATAGCGTTGCAGACCTTATCCGTCGTGACTCTATCACTTTTGAGGATGCAGCATTGAAGTTCTCGGACGACGCTACGTCGAAGTATAACGGCGGTATCGTGTCGAATAGCGATGTGTTGGAGCGTATGGGTGTCTACGATGGTGCTCGTCTTACGGCTACGCGCTTTTTGAAGGAGGATTTCAGTGCCCAGGGTGGTAAGTCGCTTGACGACTACAATGCACTTATGCGCCTCAAAGTTGGTGAGGTGTCTAACTCGTTCCAGACATCGGACCTTATGGGTAATCAGATGAGTAAGATCGTGAAGCTTGTGGAGATAATCCCAGCACATACCGCATCGCTCAAGGATGACTATATACGCCTCGAGGAGATGGCCTTGCAGCAGAAGCAGGAGCGCATCTACAAGGAGTGGCTCTCGGAGAAGATACAGGCGATGTATGTCTATATCGACCCGGATTATCGTAGCGATGATTTTGATAACAAGAATTGGATAAAATAACCGATTGCAGCTCAAGAAATAGTATGCTGAGAAAGATAATTGCACCGGTCGTAGTTCTGTCGTTGTTCGTTGGCACACTCTTCTATGCTGCCAGCGGCCGTGACTATGACCACGTCATAGATTACGAACGAACAACTACATCGCCACCACCACAAACAAATGTTTCGTCGAATCGCCGCATGGTCGATATGATTGCCGACGATAGCTACCTCATTGAGAAGGGAGATTCGACAATCTTTATCCTTGTGGGAAACTTTGCTGCGCACCATAACGGCACGGTAATACTTGCCGATAGTGCCGTGCGTTACTCGAATCAGGGCTTTGAGTGCTTTGGTAATGTGCTTATCAATCAGAATGATACGTATGCCTATGGCGACCGTGCGGAGTATAATCGCGACCTGAGTACTGCCACGCTCTACTCCGACCTTATCAAGGTTGTTGATGGCGAGGCAGTGATGTATACCTACAATTGTACGTTCAACTCGGCGGAGAATATCGGCCGTTTCTATGGCGGCTGCTATGTGGAGAAGGGCGAGAGTCTGCTGGAGGCCGACCATGGCTACTACAATACCGATACACACGATCTTATCGCTGTGGATAATGTCGAGATGCGCGATGAGACATACCAGATGACTGGTGACTCGGTGATATTTAACACCCAGACCGAGGATGCTCGCTACTTCGCTAATACGAATATCTGGAACGATAAGGATGAGTATCTCTTTGCTAATGAGGGTACCTATACCAAAGCTAAGGATCTGCACCACTTGACGCGTGATGCCTATATCCTCTCGCCTGAGCGTGAGATATGGAGTGATACGATTGAGTATTACCGCACCGAAGGTCACATCATTGGTCGTAGAAATATCCAGATGGAGGATACGACACAGAAGATCTTGGGCTTTGCCGACTATGGTGAGTGGTGGGATGAGCCGGGCAATGCCCTCTTTACGCGTCGTCCGTCGATGATTAATTACGACCCTGCACAACCCGACTCACTCTTTCTCTCGGCAGATACGTTGTGGCTCTATACCATCCCTGTACTGCCTCCAGGTAGCGAGACGGCTGCCGATTCGTTGAGTATGACTTACAATACGGCTGTAACAGAGAATATGGAGGAGACGATGGCTGATGATGTAGCAGAGGAGACTGCCGATATGCCCGAGGATAATGTTGAGGACGATGCAGAGGAGGTTGAGATTGCTGAGGATGTGTCGGATAATGCTCCGATAGAGGGTGAGGTAGAGAAACCTACACCTGCTACAAAGCCTTCGGGCGAGCAACCTGCTGCCCCAGCAAAGCCCACCGGAGGTATATCCGCTCCACCTGCAAAACCTGATGGAGTAAAGGGCGCTACTGGCGAGCGTCATGAGATGCCTGTTGGTGAATATACAAAGCCTAAGGGTGATGTCGAGCGTGAAGCATTGACTGGTGCGGAGGTGACACCGCCCCGTGCTGCGGCTAATAACCTCGTGGCCACGGTTGAGGGTACGGAGGTAGAGCCCACGATGGAAGTGCCCGTTGAGCAACCTGCGGAGGAGCAGCCTGTGGAGGAGCAGCCTGTGGAGGAGATTGTGGCCGATACGATGGCTGTAGATAGCGTAGCCACGGATAGTATCAAAATGCCTACGGCTAAGCAGTTGCGTTACCGCGCCAAGTTGGAGAAGCGTCGTGTGCGAGACTCGATACGAGGTGCTGAGCGTGCCATTCGCGACTCGATAAATGCTATAAAGCAAGCAGAGCTGGATTCGCTCCGCCATATCAGCGACTCGTTGCTAAAGATTAAGGTCGATTCGATTGTCGCCAAGCGTATTGCGCAGAGTTCGCGTATCGCTGACGAGGAGGCTGCACGCCTTGAGCGCATCAAGCAGAAGACTGAGGAGCGTGAGCGTCGTAAGATTGACAAGGCTAAGGCGCGTGCCCTGAAGCGTGGAAAGCCCTATAAGGGCCCCGACTATGTGGTTGACTCTCTCTACCAGGATACGCTTGCAGCTGATAGCCTTGATGCAGACCGTGGCCGACGCGACACGCTTGGTCGTGACACGCTGGGGCTCGATTCGTTGGGCATAGACTCGATGATGATGGATAGCCTTGCGCGTGACTCGGTATTCGAGAAGCCATTCCCCGAGGATAGCGTCTATAAGATGGTTAAGGCCTATCGTCGTGTAAAGATGTACCGCTCGGATTCGCAGATTGTGGCCGACTCGATGGTGCTGCTAAATACAGACTCGATAATTCGCCTCTATATCGAACCGGTGATGTGGCAGGAGACGAATCAGATCACCGCCGACTCGATGGCCATCCATACGCGCAATGAACTTATCGACCAGGCGCACTTTATGGGAGACCCGATTATGGGTATGGAGATCGACACGATGTACTACAACCAGGTTAAGGGTAAGGATATGATCGCCTACTTTGCTGATGGCTCGGTATATCGTAACGATGTGAATGGTAATGCTCAGACGATCTACTATATGCAGCAGGAGGATAGCCCCGAGGTTACGGGCTTGATGTATATCGAGAGTGCCTCGATTAGCTTCTACCTCATCGAGGGACAGATTGATAAGATTGCCTATAAGCAGAATCCTGAGTATGTGCTCTACCCGATGGATATGATTCCCGAGACGCAGGAGCTACGCCTTCCCGACTTTAAGTGGCACTACGACCGTCGCCCCGAGCGTGACTCGGTGCATAGTCGCTCGATACGTCCTACGCGACGTGAGGATGCCGCCTCGCGTCAGAAGCCTCGCTTCCGTATAACCGAGCGTATCGACTACGACCGTCGTCGCCTTGTGGAGAACCGCATGTGGGTGGATCGTCTCGATGAGCTCACACCTGAGGTTGTCGAGTGGCGTAATTCGCGCCCGTCGTACCAAAAACGTCAATAGTTATGAAGCAGTGCCTAAGATATATCCTTGCTGCGGTTGCATTGTGTGTTGCGACCGTGGCTAATGGTCAGAGTGTTAAGGATGTCGATGCGCCGTACCGTACTCGTCTGATTCCCTACGCTACGGCTGAGGCTGCCGCCAAACGTTCGCTCGAGAAGCAGCGTTATATGCAGCCTATCGTCGAGTGGGAGGAGACGGATGGTGTACTTCGTGGTGAGTTTACCTACCCATTCTCGTGGGTGGAGCGTCGCATATTCATACGCCTGGAACAGGTGAATAACCCCTACGAGGTATATGTCAATGGTGAGCTTGCAGGCATGTCGAGTAATGGCTTCGCTGCATCGGAGTTCGACATCACTAAGATATCACGCGAGGATAAAAATAGTGTGGAGTTAAGGCTACTCTCTCCTGATGGCGTTGCTGCTATCGAGTGCTTCGAACGTGGCGTGCCGCACCCAATGGCCTATATCATATCGCAGCCGCGCGTGCGCGTGCGCGATATACAGTGGCGACCATCGCTCGGTGTAGGCGGTGTTGTCAATGCAGACTTTAGCGTCGTTATGCACAATACTACGCTTGGTGAGAAGACCTCGCGCATATACTACGAACTCTATCTAAACGATACGATACGCCTCTCGGCAGGACATCGCGACGTAGTGCTCGGCATGTATGGCGTAGATACCATGCGTTTTGGTGCTCCTGTGCCCGATAGCGTACTGTGGAGCAGGGCTACACCTGTGCATCTTAGCCTTAGGCTTAAGAACCGTATCGCTGGTCGTGATGTGGAGTTCTACGACCTGCCCGTGGCATTGCGCTCGGTGGAGTATGACGACGGCGAGTATCGTATAAATGGCAATGCAGAGAGTATTAAGTGGTACGAAGTGTCGCCCCGTATGTCCATCGCACAGCTTGCCACCATCCATGATAGCGGGGTGTGTGCCATACGCTTCACGGCAGGAGGTGTTAGTGAGGAGATACTTGACTATTGCGATAGCCACGGCATATATGTCGCTATCACTGCACCCATCAACTCCTCGAAGTCGGGTAAGTCGCGCAAGCGTGGTGGTAACCCCTCGAATGACCCTAAGTGGCGTGAGGAGTACGTTATGCGTACCGAGCAGATGATACATACCATGAAGCGTCATCCGTCGGTTGTCGCCTACTTCTTGGCAGACGATAGTGCTAATGGCATATGCCTCTATGAGAGTTACCTCGCCGCAAAATGTGTTGCTGGCGACTGCCCAGTTTTCTATACTGATGGCGGTAGAGAGTGGAATTCGGATGATAACCGATAAAATTACCAAATTTTTGATGCTGACGTTTTCATTTGATTTATAATAAGTTAAATGATGAGTGCCTAATTTCGTGAAAAAAAATGTGATTTTTTTGCAAAAAAGTTTGGTGGATTAAAAAAAGTGCCTTATCTTTGCACTCGCAATCGAAAGGTTAGCAAATGCCTCTTTAGCTCAGTTGGTAGAGCACGACACTCTTAATGTTGGGGTCCAGGGTTCGAGCCCCTGAGGGGGTACAGAAAGGGAAAGATGAAAGTCTTTCCCTTTTTTTGTTTTGGGGCAGCTGCACGCTGTGCGTGTAATGAATAGAGTGATGATAGGTCAGCGCACAAGTTCGCACCTATCATCACTCTACTCATATTCTGCTGATGCAGAACAACATCTGCCCCAAAACAATCTACCCCGTTAGTGGACTCGAATTTAGGGAGGGTTACCTCGGTCGTACTCCCGCACCGCCACAAGTGGCGACTGCGACACTCCCTCGGTGAGGTTGCAAGCAACCTTCGAGCCCCTGAGGGGGTACAGAAGAGAAGAACAAAAGTTCTTCTCTTTTTTTTGTGCCCTTAGGGAGCGAGAACCCTGGATGTGCCTATTTCTCAGGGAGGTTGGGAGGGTGTAAACTAAACGAGCACACGACTGCCTACTGCAAGTAGCGCAGTCGAGCTCCTGAGGGGGTATAGAAGGGAAGAACGGGAGTTCTTCTCTTTTTTTATCTGAGACTAATTGTGCGGTTGGGTGATGCTCTGCGTAGTAAAGGCAGCTTTTGTTTCTCGTTTTTTTTTGTTGTTCAAGAAGTGATGCACGCCCCCAGGGTGGGATGCTTTAGTAGTGTATTGCAATTGTTTTGTTGGCTCATCGTAAAATTCTCGGTGGAGATCTGAGAAAAAAACATGCAAAAATACCGGTGATAATTATTTCTATTTTGCTTATATTCAACATGGTAAATACTCCTACTTTTGGGGTGTGTAATCATAAAATCATGTTGTGTAATCTGCTTAAAATAGAGGGAAGGGTGTGCGAATAAATGTGGAGGCTGAAATAGTGTTGATGATGTGATATTTAATAGGACTAAATTAGGTATTTTGAACTTTTTATGTTATATTTGCAAGTTGGTTTAGTATTGACCTTTAAATGCTAACCTTTGATTGATATTGGAACTATTAACTTGGATAGAGTATGAAATACGCATTGGTTACAGGTGGCTCACGTGGATTGGGAAGGGCGATATGTCTTAAGTTCGCTCAGATGGGTATCCCTGTAATTGTTAACTATCAGTCTAATAAGCAGGCTGCAGAGGAGGTATGTGCTGAGATATGCAACAATGGTGGTAGTGCTTCGATTCTTCAGTTTGATGTTGCCTCGGAGAATGAGGTTAATACGGCGCTTGAGGCGTGGGAGAAGGAGCATCCCGAGGATTATATTGCTTACCTTGTAAACAATGCAGGCATTCGTCGTGATAATCTGATGTTTATGATGCCAACTGAGGATTGGCATGCTGTCATCAATACGTCGCTCAATGGCTTCTATTACGTGACGAAGTTCTTGTTGCCAAAGATGATGATGCGTAAGCGAGGTGGTAGGATTGTGAATATGACATCGCTGTCAGGTTTGAAGGGTATGGCGGGTCAGACGAATTATAGCGCAGCCAAGGCCGCGCTGATAGGCGCAACTAAGGCCTTGGCACAGGAGGCTGCTGCGCGTAGTGTCACGGTAAATGCAGTCGCACCAGGCTTTATTGATACGGATATGACAAAGGAGCTGCCTCAGGACGAGTTGAAGAACCTTGTGCCAATGAAACGTTTCGGTAAGCCTGAGGAGGTGGCAGCACTCGTAGGCTTCTTGTGTTCTGACGAGGCAAGCTATATCACTGGTGAGGTAATAAGTATTAACGGAGGTTTATATTAAGGAGAAATTATACAGAACATGGGTCGTGTAGTAATTACCGGCATGGGCATTTGGTCGTGTCTGGGAACAAACGTTGAAGAGGTTAAGGAGTCGTTGTACAATGGCAAGTCGGGCATAGGCATCGAGCCAGAGCGACTGACGTATGGCTATCAGTCTGCCTTGACAGGCATTGTTAAGAAACCTGTGTTGAAGGGTCTTATCGATCGTCATCTGCGACGTGGCATGTCCGAGGAGGCGGAGTATGCATTTATGGCGAGCAAGCAGGCCTTCGAGATGGCTGCTATTGATGACGACTACCTTATGAACAATGAGGTGGGTTGCATCTTTGGTAACGACTCGTCGGCAAAGCCAGTGATTGAGGCGGCACACATCATGGATGAGAAGCACGACACGGAGCTCCTCGGCCAGTCGTTTATATTCCAGGCGATGAACTCTACCGTGACGATGAATCTTAGCACTATTTTTAAACTCAAGGGTGTTAACTTCACGGTGAGTGCGGCGTGTGCCAGCGGTAGCCACTCCATAGGTTTGGCTTACCTACTCATTAAGGGTGGCTTGCAGAGCATTGTGCTTTGTGGCGGTGCTCAGGAGACTAACTTCTACTCTATGGCATCGTTCGATGCTCTTGGTGCCTTTTCTAAGAATATGGACGAGCCCACGAAGGCGAGCCGTCCGTTTGACCGCGACCGTGATGGACTTGTTCCGAGCGGTGGTGCAGCAGCATTGATACTTGAGGATTACGACCACGCTGTGGCACGCGGTGCAAATATCATCGCCGAGGTTGTGGGCTATGGCTTTTCGTCTAATGGAACGTCGGTCATTAGCCAGCCAAGCGATGAGGGGTGTTTGCGAGCCATGGAGCGAGCACTCGCGGATGCCGGTATGACACCCGCCGATATCGATTATATCAATGCCCACGCTACAAGTACTCGTCAGGGCGATATGTTCGAGGCTATGGCCATAGGTAAGCTCTTTAAGGGTGAGCATGCGTTGGTGAGCAGCACAAAGAGTATGACGGGACACGAGTGCTGGATGGCCGGTGCGAGTGAGTTGGTATATTCGATTATCATGATGCAAAACAGCTTTGTTGCACCTAATATCAACCTCGAAAACTGTGATGAGTACTCCGAGCACTTGAACTTGGCACGTACGGCTGTCGATACAAAGGTAGACACCGTATTGAGTAACTCGTTTGGCTTTGGTGGAACAAATAGTGCGTTGGTTATTAAGAAATTATAAAAAGACGTTGTCCATGAGGAAGATGATTATTCTGCTGGTTTGTGCGCTACTAAGTGTGAATGCTTTTGCCCAGAATCCGTTGATGACTGTTAAGAGTGGTTCGTTGGATGTCTTCAACGAGTCTGTGAATATCAATGTTGTTATTGATGATTACAATCCCATAATTGATGGTCGCGATAAGGGCGCAAAAGAGTATTATACGGAGCAGGGTGGAAACCGATATACCGATTTTTGTGCCGATTTGGTGCGTGCTCACAAGAGCTTTGTCTCGTACTATAACGCCGAGAAGAGTGGTGTGAAGTCTACGGTAGGTACTTCGGATGATGCACCCTATACCTTGCAGATTCATGTGTCACTGATGAATGTCGGCAGTGGCGGAGCCTCGGTATTTGGATTGTCGCATAAGTCGGGCGGAGCACTCATCAATGGTGATATGAAGTTGGTAAAGAATGAGAGCGGAGAGGTGATGTGCGAGATAGAGTTTCAGGGTATTAAAGGTGTAAGATGCCCGACCTTTAATGGCCGCGCCATTAGTGTTTATAGATACTTGGCTGATGCACTCTTGGATATAGTACAATAGATAAACTGAACGTCTGAGTATGCGAAAAATAATTCTGATCTTGGGCTGTATCGCCTCGTGCGTCTGTAGCTTTGCAAGGAATCCGGTGAGAGTAGATGGTGGCTCGTTGGATATATTTACGGAGCCCATATCTATCAATGTGGAGATTAACGAATCGGAGGCTTTGATCGCTGGCCTTAGCCAGAGTTTTATGGATTACCTTGTTGAGCGTAGCGAGGGGGCAGATGAGAGGTTTGACGACGACCTAAACCGTGCGCACGATAGTTTTATTTCATACTACAACGAGAAAAAGGGTGATATAGCCTCTACGGTAGTTATGTCGGAGGAGTGCGCTTACACGTTGTACGTCTACGTTACAAAGGTTAACGTCGGCAATAGCTCACCAAACTTAGATAATATCAATTACAAGGCTGGTGGCGCACACATTAGCGGCAATATGCTGTTGGTGGATAACGCAGCTAAGAAGGTCATTTGCGAGATGAGTTTCAAGAGGGTTAAGGGTGTGAGATCGCCTGTATTCAGCGCACGCGCAATCAGTATGTACCGCTATTTGGCCGATGGCCTACTACGTAATATCAGAAAGAGTAATAAAAATTAACTAAAATAAACAATTATGAATCGTACAGAGATTGAAGAGAAGGTAAAGAGTTTTCTTATTGAGGAGCTTGAGATTGAGGCGGAAAACATCTTCCCTGATGCTAAGCTAAAGGATGATATGGGCATCGATAGCCTCGACTACGTAGATATCGTGGTTATCGTTGAGCGTAACTTTGGTTTTAAGATCAAGGCAGAGGAGATGGTAGGTGTGGATACCTTTGCCAAGTTTTGCGACTATATCGAGAGTAAGATAAACTAAGCTGCGTATGGCAGAGAGACAGTGGTCGGGAAAGACGTATGGTAATGGGCTGATGCATCGTTGGCTCATTAACTTCTTGCGTTATACAGATGTGAGATTTCTGTATATCTTCACTGCTGTCTTCATCCTGCCCGTATGCTTGATCGTAAATCGTAGCCGCAAGAGCTCGTATTCCTACTTTCGCGACGTTCACGGCATGGGGCGATGGCGTTCGGCGTGGATGACATACGTCAACCACTACCATTTCGCACAGAACGTCATCGATAAGTTCGCCATGTATGCTGGTAAGCGTTTCGATGTCCAGGTGGACCACTTCGAGGAGTTTGCCTCGCGTGCCGAGGGCGACGATGGCTTCCTACACTTTAGCGCACATGTGGGTAACTACGAGATTGCAGGCTACACGTTGGTGTCGCAGCGTAAGAGAATACATGCTGTGGTCTATGGCTTCGAGAAGGACTCAGTTGTGCAGAATCGTACAGGTATGTTCGATAAGACAAACGTCAGTATGATTAGCATGAGGGAGGATATGAGCCACCTCTTCGAGATAGATCAGGCGTTGTGTAATGGCGATATTGTAAGCTTTCCTACGGATCGCTCGGCAGGAGCTACTAAGTGCGTCGAGGTGATGTTCTTAGGACGTAAGACAAAGTTCCCGATGGGGCCATTTAGTGTGGCAACGATGCGCGGTCTCGATGTTCTTGCGGTGAATGTGATGAAGATCAGCGCAAAGCGATATCAGGCGTACATCACTCCACTGCACTACGATAAGAGTGCTCCGCGCCGAGAGCAGATAAGGCAGCTGTCTGAGGCATACGCCTCGGAACTCGAAAGGAGAGTTAGGCAGTACCCTACGCAGTGGTTCAACTTCTATGACTTTTGGAGTTAGAGAGTAATTATGGAGACGATAAATTTAACAGAGGAGTATCTCCGATCAATAGATGTTCATACCGTCCTGCCGCAGCAGAAACCATTTGTTATGGTCGGACACCTTACGCATTTCGAGATGACAACATCGACAACCGAGACGAAGATCGTGGAGTCGAACATATTTGTCGATGACGGTAGATTCTCGGCTGCCGGCATGATGGAGAATATAGCACAAACTTGTGCCGCCAGAATAGGCTTTTACAACAAATACATTCTCAAGAAGGAGGTGCAGGTGGGCTTTATCGGGGCTGTGCGTAATTACGAGATTATAGACCTGCCAACGGTGGGCTCTACAATCCATACCACGGTCGATATTCTGGAGGAGGTATTCGGCATGACGCTGGCCAATGCTAAGATTATGTGCGACGGAAAGGTTATGGCCACGGCTGAGATAAAGCTGTCGGTGAGATCTGTTGAGTAGTTCGTTAGCTTAACTTGTGAGGTATGAAGCAAGACTTGGTATTGTCTGTCGAAAAGCAATTTGAGGTACGCTTTAGCGAGGTAGATATGATGAACGTGGTGTGGCACGGATCATATCCGCTCTATTTGGAGGATGCACGCGAGGCCTTCGGTGATAAGTATGGTCTTTCGTATCATAAATATATAAGCGAGAATATTTTTGTCCCCATCGTCGAGATGAAGATTAATTATAAGCGACCTATCCGCTTCGGTATGAAGCCTACGATCAAGATTACGTACCGTCCTACGGAGGCTGCAAAGATTATCTTCGACTATGAGATATACGACCCTGAGAGTGGCGTTGTCTATCTTACAGCATATAGCGTGCAGGTATTTATGGATAGGGATTATAACCTTATGTGGTATAGTCCTGAGTTCTATACCGAGTGGAAAAAGAGCATGGGATTGATATGATTTCCGTAGTTGCAACAAATATAGTATCGCCTTTGGGCTTTACCACTGATGAGAATTATCGTGCCGTAAGGGGTTGTCGCTCCATGTTGGCGCGATATGATTGTTGGTGTGGTATCCCCGAGCCATTTGTTGCATCATTATTTAGCGACGAGCAGCGAGACAAGCTACGCATCGAGAATCATACACTCTTCGAGTCGGTGGCAATACGCTCTATTAAAGATGCACTCGAGCATTGCAATGTAGATGTAAAGTCTCCGTGTACACTATTTATACTTAGCACTACGAAGGCAAACGTCGACGATCTGGGTAAGAGTTATTATCTGTCGCCAGGGGAGTCTGCTCGTAAGATTGCCAATTATATAGGCTTTGTTGGTGCGCCTATCGTGGTGTGTAACGCTTGCATATCGGGTGTCGATGCACAGTTATTGGCGTTTCGATTGTTGTCAAGTGGTGAGTATGACCATGCGGTGGTGTGTGGTGCTGATGTTGTCACTCCATTCGTCGTTACGGGCTTTCTGTCGTTTAAATCGTTGGCCTTGGAGGAGTGTAGACCGTTTGATATTGAGCGTACGGGATTAAACCTTGGCGAAGCGGCTGCAACGATCGTCTTTAGCCGTGATACAGATGGCGATAACGCCTGGCGGCTATGCTCGGGAGCTATGAGTAACGATGCCTACCATGTAAGCGCACCGTCGCCAAAGGGTGATGGCTCGTATCGTGCGACAAGTAAGGTGTTGGAAGGTGTGGCTATCAAAGACCTCGCGCTATTGAGTCTACATGGCACGGCTACAATGTTTAACGACCAGATGGAGTCGAAAGCTATTGAGCGAGCAGGGCTTAGCGATATACCCCTATCAGCACTAAAGGGCTACTATGGTCATACGCTTGGCGCAGCAGGGGTGTTGGAATCGATAATCACCATGCGTGCGCTGGATGACGGCATAGTCTTGGGTGTGCGTGGCTTCGAGGAGATTGGCGTGAGTGGTAGGGTGAATATATCGGCCACGGAGCGTGAGGCTAAGGGCTGTACGTTCCTTAAGATGATATCTGGCTTTGGTGGTTGCAATGGTGCGTTGTTGTTCTCGAAGCGGCCATGTGATAAGGAGCAAATACTGGAGGATGTATCACTTCGCGTTAGACATAGAGCGAAAATTACGCACAACTCTGTTGTGATTGATGGTAGAAATATGCCTTGTGAGGGTATGGGTAGAACAATGCTTACAACCTTATACAAGAGTTGCGTTGGTGACTATCCTAAGTTCTACAAGATGGATACACTCAGTAAGTTGGCGCTGCTTGCGACAGAGTTACTTGTCCGCGAGGAGGGTGTTAGCGCAGAGCCCTGCTCGGTGGTGCTGTTTAATCGCTCCTCGTCGATTATCACCGATAGTAAGCATCGTGAATCGATTCAAGATATTGAGAATTTCTACCCCAGCCCTTCGGTATTCCTATATACGCTACCTAATATCGCATTAGGAGAGGTGGCAATACGAAACAATTTCACTGGTGAGACATCGTTATATATTCTTGAAGAGAGGGATGAAGAAGTCATGCGTAGGGTCATTAAAAGCATAATGAAACAGCCCGACATCCCACGTCTTATAACAGGTTGGATAAATTGTGATGCGGAGGATAACTTTGAAGCAGATTTACAGATAATAACAAAATAAATTTTAGATATGGAAGAGTTGATTTTACAGTTGAAGGAGCAGATTATCGAGACGTTGAATCTCGAGGAGATAACACCTGCTGATATTGACAATGATGCCCCTCTTTTTGGCGATGGTCTATGTCTTGACTCTATCGATGCGCTGGAACTGATCGTAATCTTGGATCGTTACTACGGCATCAAGTTGGCAAATCCTGCCGAAGGTAAGGCTATCTTTAAGAGCATCAACACTATTGCAGCGTATATTACGGAGAATCGCACGAAATAATGAATAACACAATCTCCATAACAGGCATCGGCATTATCTGCGCCATAGGTAACGATGCTCCATCTGTTCTCGACTCGCTACGTGAGCGTAGGTCGGGAATTGGTGCTATGCAATATCTGCAGTCCAAGCATCGCGATCTGCCTGTTGGCGAGGTGAAGCTGTCCAACGACGAGATGCGACAGATGCTCGGCGTTGATAGCCATACCATTACAAGTCGTACATCGCTAATGGGAGCTATCGCTATACGCGAGGCATTGGCCAGTGCAGGCATTACAACCTTAGAGGGTAGGCGTGTAGCACTCATCTCGGGAACAACGGTTGGCGGTATGGATACCATCGAGAACCATTACGATAAAATTCTGAAACAGGAGGCATCTAAGCAGCTTCTTACGGGATGTGAGTGTGGTAACAGTACAAGGATGATGGCCGAGCACTTAGGACTCGATAAATTGGAGATGTGTACAATATCTACGGCCTGCTCATCAGCATTAAACTCTATAATCGTAGGTGCGGAGATGCTCAAACGCAATGAGGTCGACGTGGTTATTGCTGGAGGTGCAGAGGCTCTAAGTAGAATACATTTCAACGGTTTCAATACGTTGATGATCCTCGATAAGGAGCAGTGTCGTCCATTCGATGCTACGCGTGCAGGCCTTAATTTGGGTGAAGGTGCGGCGTTTGTTGTGCTGGAATGTGGACGCAGTGATGCAAAGGCATACGTTGCGGGCTATGGTAACCGCTGTGATGCTTTTCACCAGACGGCCTCGTCGGAGGATGGTAAGGGTGCATATTTGGCTATGAGTGATGCCCTTGCAATGGCACGACTAAAGCCCGATGATATAGCCTATATAAATGCTCACGGTACAGGAACACTCAATAACGATATGTCGGAGAGCCAGGGTATCAAACGCCTCTTTGGAGATAATATCCCTGAGGTTTCGAGTACTAAGTCATTTACGGGACATACAACGTCGGCCTCAGGTTCGATCGAGAGTGTTATTGCGGTGCTGGCTATGCAGAACGACTTTACGCCAGCAAATTTGGGTTGGGCAAATCAGGATGCCAACGCTATTACTCCTACGATGGGGCGTGATAATGTAATCCTCGATCATGTGCTCTGTAACTCGTTTGGCTTTGGAGGCAATGACTCATCGTTGATATTGAGCAAGCATCCTGTTCAGTATCAGCTCGTTGATAAGGAATATGAGTGCGAGGTGGTGGCAGAGGATAGGGTGGAGAGTGTGGATGAACTCTCTGCTATTCGAGAGTATATCTCGCCGCTGGAGTCTCGCCGCATGGGAAAGCTTATGAGGGCGGCACACCTCTCGGCACTGCGTGCCATGGATAGAGCACAGATGACATGCCCTGATGCCATTATAACGGCTACAGCACGTGGCTTGTTCGAAACAAATATACAGTTCCTCGATGATATCTTTGCCAACGACGAGGAGCTACTGAAGCCGACGATCTTTATGCAGAGTACGCATAACACCATCAGCTCGGCAATTGCCATACGTTGCAAGTGCCACGGCTACAACACGACATATTCGCATGGTGAAGAGTCCATAGACTGGGCTATGCGTGATGCCAAGAGACTTATCGCTACGGGTAAGGCTCAGTCGGTATTGGTCGTAGAGTTTGATGAGTCTGTGCCATTTTATACCGAGGCGGCCGTGAGTCATGGCATGACTTTGCCGAAGGATTTATACGCACGAAGCGTTGTGTTAAAACGAAAATAGTGAGACTATGCCACTGCTACTTTTAGCTATCATACAGAGCGCGTTGCTTGCTGGAGGACAGGTGTTATTGAAGTTCGCCCTTGTGAGGATGTTGCCTTTTGCGTGGACGTTCGACTTCTGGCGTTCGGTATTTGTAAATTGGCAGTTTGCAGCGTGCGGTATCTGTTATGGAGCGGGTAGCATATTGTGGTTTTACATCATCAAGCACTATCCGTTCAGCATGGCCTATCCGTTAGTGTCGCTGAGCTATGTCTTCGGAATGATTGCCGCCATTGTGTTCTTTAACGAGCCCGTTAATATAACCAAGTGGGTCGGTGTACTATTTATAATGTTGGGTTGTTATTTTATCGCAAAATAATGAAGAAGTTTCTATTTACATTGCTTATCTCGATAGCTCCGCTTGTGGCTATGGCGCAAAGCCAGGAGGAGATCATTCGCGAGATAGATAAGATTAGCTCCTCGATTAGTAGTCTGGAGTGCGATTTCGTGCAGACGAAGCATCTTAGCATGCTAAACGATAAGATGGTATCGCGCGGTAAGATGTACTACTCGCAGCCAAGCATGCTCCGATGGGAGTATATCACTCCGTATGACTACGTCTTTCTACTCAATGCGAATCAGGTGTTGTTGAAAAATTCTCAGCGCGAGGATGTTATTGATGTTGACAAGAACAAAATAGTGGTTGTTGGCGAGAGTCAAGGCGGTCTGGTGGCAGCACTCGCAGCGGCAAACATCAAAAACAGAATCGACAAATTGATTCTCATCTTCCCCGCCCTATGTATTCCCGATAATTGGGAGCAACGTTATCCTTTGGTATCGGATATCCCAGAGAGAACAGAGTTATGGGGTGTAGGTCTGAGCCGAGAGTTTTTCTTGGAGTTGCGCACATTAGATGTATTCGGAGATATCGGCAAGTACAAAGGTCCTGTGCAGATCATACAAGGCGATGCCGACAACATTGTTTCGATGAAAGACTCGGAGCGTGCGATTAAGCTCTACAAGAGTGCTAACCTGCATGTAATCAAGGGTGCTGGACATGGTTTCAACCCCGAACAACAAAAAGAGTCGTTATCGGTCATCAAACAATTTATGACTAAATAATTAATGCAGATAAATTGAGGCTGTCCAACAAGTTTTTTTGAAGAACAACCTCTTTTCGTTGAAGTTGTATAACGAGGGGGATTTTTAGGACTGCAAAGTACTTAAAACCGCAGCATACTAAGCGTATGTGAGGATTTTAGGGGCGAGCGTGACGCCAAAATCACCTTGTTAGACAACTTCCCCAACTGCTACTTTACGAACTTAGCCTCCTTCAGATAATCAGCACACGCCTTTACGCCCGACCACATCTTATTTAGATTAGCCTCGTTCTCCGTTTCATTATCACCTATGCGGAACGGAAGCTCATACTCGGCATAAAAATCGCTCCAGCCATTCGAGTAAAACTGCTTAAAGATAGCCTCAATATCAATTTTACCACTCTCGCCCAAAACACCCTCATCTTTCAGATGAAGAACTCGGATATGGTCTGGGTAACTCTTCAGATAATACATAGGATCTGCTCCGCCCATATTCATCGGACACACATCGAGTTGGATGAAGAACTTATCGGGATCGGTATTCTGAATCACATAGTCCAACAAGGTCACGCCCTCGACCTTAACAAAATCACCTTGATGGTTGTGATAGCCGAGCTTCAGACCATACTCCTGAGCCAACTCACCGACCTTCATACAGTAGTCGCAGGTTGATTTCACCTCTGCCAACGTAGAGCCAAAATTCATCCCAGGGATTATGCTATATTTAGCACCCAGACGTTGCATGATGGAGAAATGATTGCGCCATGCAGCCATTGTGGACTCCATATCATCGGCTTGAAGCGGAATTAAAGTATGAGTTGAAGTGATTGAGAGTCCAAGCCTATCGCACAGCGACTTATAATCTTCAGGCGATAGTCCCAAACAAGGATCTCCCTGCCACGAAAGAGTCTCGATAGTGTTATACCCTGCATCGGCAATTTTTTCAAGCATAGCCTCCACATCAGCAAAGTCCTGATGCACCGAATAGAGCTGGATACCGATCTGCTTTTCACCGCCACACGAGATAAGTAACATAGCTGCCAAAATAATTAGATAAAGACGTTTCATAAATGCATAAAATTGAAGTTCCACACAAATATACTAATTTTCGACAAGGAAATACAATACTAAGCCCATAGTAAGGCGAAAAAATATAGATAATAAATAGTGAAATATGCTTATTTTTTGTATTTTTGCAAAGATTTAGACATTTTAAACTCAAATTTAAATAATAAATACTATGAAAGAGGCTATTGCTATTCTTACAGGTGGCGGTCCAGCACCTGGTATGAACACAGTTGTCGGCAGCGTTGCCAAGACATTCCTTGCAAAGGGTTACCGTGTTATCGGTTTGCACTATGGTT
>CALBKP010000112.1 GCA_937895825.1 uncultured Alistipes sp.
GCTCGGGCTCTGCGGGAAGCTCACCACCGAGAGCCACCGTCGCCTTCGCAAACTTAGCTGCTTTATCCTCCGATGCCTTAGGCTGCTCGGGCTCTGCGGGAAGCTCACCACCGAGAGCCACCGTCGCCTTCGCAAACTTTGCGGCCTTATCCTCTGATGCAGGAAGAACTGACTCCTCAACACCCATGGCAACTGTTACATTTGCCATCATAGCTGGCTCGCGCTGCTCCTCAGCTACTGTATCCTTACTAATTGGCTGTGAATCGGCCACCTTCTTAGTTCTGATGGTTGCACCGCAGTTGGGACAATACTCCATATCGCCAGAGATGGGATAACAGCACTTAGGACACGACGACTCCTCGCTATCTAACTGCAACTCTGCCCTTGCATCCATCACCGTTGCCGCCAAATTCTTCTTCTTGGCCTTCGATTCCATATTGGGAAGCGATACACCCTTTGCACCAACTGCAATGGTTGCCATCATAGGCTTCGGATGAGACTCCTCCTTAGGCTCCTCGACAACGGGTGCCACTGGCTCCTCGGGAGCAGCAACCTCTACCGTAGGCTCTTCAACCACGGGCTCAGCCTTAGGCTCCTCGACAACGGGTGCCGACTCTTCTGCTGGAGACTCCTCAATAATATCGAAAGACTCCTCCTCGCACTTTTCACACTGCGTTGCAGAATCTAAATTAAACCATCCACAGTTATTACATCTTTTCATATCGTTTGGCGTTACGTCAGTTTCATCACTATACACACATACGGGGCATGATCACCACAACCCTACAACACATACCCACATACACGTCTATTATATTTGCGTTATCCAAATCCTTAGTTTACAAACTAAAGACCTTACATACGCAATATGCTCAGTTCAAATAACTTAAGACAACGGCACAAAGGCCGTTAAACAAAATAAACTAATGATTATACCTTGTCCAACTATATATCCCCAATATAATGGGTCCGGCACGCATTTGATATTGTGTTAGTAGCCACACCTTTGGGTGTTGGGGGTTAATCCTTACACAAAGGTAGTAAAAATTTATCAACGAACAAGTGTTACACAATTTTTTTTTGCATGAACGCTATTCGATATTTTTGTGGTAAATTTACACTACAAGAGAAATATGGTTCTTTGTAAATAATACTCGCTTATATACAAGACTCCAGTACGCTCTACTCCCTACATTTACCTATTTATCGGCAGCTTATCCAATCATAACAAAAAAGATCGTACTCAAAAGCACGATCTTTAAACAATTATAAAATACCATCTTGCACAGCACATGCTGGACTACCTCGATTAGCACCTGCTGGCACCCTGGGGACTCGAACGGCTTTAGCCGTAGAGCCGATACCTTAAAAAAATAGCGCAGTCACGGAGTGACGAGCAATAAATATTAACATTATCGGCTCAACCCCTACCCTGTGAGCAGTTGCCTCAAGGCTGGGATAAGCTTGTGCTTTGCGCCGTGGGGAATAATGTTTGCTGGGGGCTTGCACACATGCGAACATTACTCTCCACGTCTGCCGATAAATCGGCAGCTTATCCCATAATAACAAAAAAGATCGTACTCAAAAGCACGATCTTTAAACAATTATAAAATACCATCTTGCATAGCACCTGATTGACTATACTGCATAGCACCCTCTGGCACCTTGAGCCTTGAGGGGGACTCGAACCCCCGACCCCTTCATTACGAATGAAGTGCTCTACCGACTGAGCTATTAAGGCAACCTAATGGTCAAACTTTGGGTTTGACGGTGCAAATATCGCAAAATTTTATTAATTTCGCACCATTAACCTAAAAAAATTGTGTTATGATAACGTTTTTTATCTGTCTTGTGGTGCTCGTTGCCGCTTATTTCTTATACGGAGGTCTTCTCGACCGCGTTGTCAAAATCGACGATAAAGCCGATGTGCCATCTAAAACTCTTTATGATGGTGTAGACTATATTCCACTGCCCCGCTGGCGTATATTCCTTATCCAGCTTCTGAACATCGCAGGCACAGGCCCCATCTTCGGAGCTATCCTTGGTGCATGTTACGGCCCCGTGGCGTTCCTATGGATCACTTTGGGCGGTATCTTTATGGGCGCTATGCACGACTACATGTCGGGCGTTATCTCTTTACGCAATGGCGGCAAGAGCCTACCCGAGATTATTGGTAAATACCTTGGTGGTGGCATGCGTAAGTTCTCATTGGTGATGATACCTATCCTAATGGTATTGGTTGGTGGCGTATTCATCGTAACCCCATCGAAGATTCTTAGCTCGATGACCGATATACCCTACCTCTGGTGGGTGGGTATAGTTATCGCCTACTACTTCATAGCAACTATTATGCCCGTGGATAAGATCATCGGCAAAATATACCCAATCTTCGGTGCAGCACTTATCTTTATGGCCTTGGGTATGCTCTACGTTATTGTCTTTGGCGACTATCATCTTCCAGAGCTCACTTCAGTAGAGAATATGCACTATAACGCCGATAATCTACCTATCATACCTACGCTCTTTATAAGCATCGCCTGCGGTGCTATCTCGGGCTTCCATGCCACGCAGTCCCCGCTTATGGCGCGCTGTATGACTAACGAGAAGCAGTCACGACCTATATTCTTCGGAGCGATGATCTCGGAGTCTATCATAGCCCTTATCTGGGCAGCTATCGCCATGGCTTTCTTTGGTGGCGTTGAGGAACTTAACTCATGGATGCATAGCAATGGCAACGATGCCGGCCTTGCCGTATCAACAATATCGGTTACTACGCTTGGCATATTTGGTAGCATCCTTGCTCTCTTAGGTGTCGTTGCTGCCCCTATCACCTCTGGCGACACGGCCTTCCGCTCGGCACGACTTATTGTTGCCGACATGCTTAACTATGATCAGCGACCAATACTTAATCGTCTGCTTGTCAGCGTCCCTCTCTTCGCCATAGGCATAGGTATCGCCTTTATTGACTTCGACGTTATCTGGCGTTACTTCGCATGGTCAAACCAGACACTCTCGGTAATTACGCTCTGGATGATAACCTCATGGCTTATGCGCCGCAAGAGTAAGTTCTCTATCCTTGCCCTTATTCCCGCAATCTTTATGACCTATATATGCTCATCGTTCGTGTTTGTATCTAATCAGTTTATAGGCATGGGTGCGTGTGACTTAGCATATATCTATGGAGGTGGTGCTACGGCTATCATCGCTGGACTTATGATGGTACTTATTAGACGAGGAATACGCAATGGAGGTGAGATTTAACCCTACGCCCGAACAGACCTTTGAGCTTGAGGGTCACGGCAAATATAACTTCACAAAGCACCACGACAACATAGAGCATCTTGTTGCCGAGGGTCGATATACCGATGCTTGCGAGGCACGCTACGAGGCCTTTCAGCTCCTTGCCGAGGCATTACCCGAAGATGAGGCTATGCCTCTATGCTGGGATCATAGTAATAGTCGTGCCGCATTGAGTATTCTCTATGGCTCAGCAGTGGATCACTTTCGCATAGGAGACTTAGAGATGACTATGGCACAGTTGGAGATGCTCCTTGAGTGCGACCCTGAGGACCACTTTGAGGGCATCAACCTATTGGCCTTGTGCTATATAGCTACTGAAGAGTGGGAGGCATTCGAAGAGATCGTTATCGACCTTACTGATAAGTCGGCAGAGGCTGTTATTGCTCGCTTATGGGCTACGTTTATGCGTGACGGCAAACTCGATAAGGAACTCATGAACTTGCTACGCTCGCGCCATAAAGCATACTACGCGGAGCTTACTGCCAATGAGCATCCCGACGATGAGAGCTATCGCCGCGATATATTGTCAGAACGTCCATCTCAGGCGGCCGAAGCCCGCGAATGGTGGCTGCTCACAGAGCCACTATGGAGTGAGTTTCCAGAGTTTGTGGATAGAATTAGTAATGAGTAAATAGAAGAGAGTAATTAGTAATAAACTTTAAAAAACAACATTCGGTATAGCACTCTTAATTTGTTATAACAAGAAGTTAGGCTTGTGTATAATAAAAGAAATGACCACGGGATAGTATTTAGACGTACAGCCCGTGGTCATTTAATCTTTTGGAATATACCAATGATTAACCTCTTATCACAACAAATTATGTGAAGGATTGCATCTCTATTAAGTGCGCATAAATACCACCCTTGTCGAGAAGTTCTTGATGTGTACCCTGCTCGGCTACACGACCCTGATCAATAACATAGATGCGGTCAGCATTGTAGATGGTGCTCAGACGATGGGCGATGACGATAGATGTACGACCCTCAAGTAGCTTGGTCAGTGCCTCCTGCACGAGCTTCTCGCTCTCGGTATCAAGGGCAGATGTTGCCTCGTCGAGGATAAGAATCTCAGGGTTCTTAAGCACAGCACGTGCTATGCTAAGACGCTGACGCTGACCACCTGAAAGTTTCGTGCCACGATCACCAATATTTGTATCGTAACCCTCGGGGCTCTCCATAATGAAACCATGAGCATTAGCTACCTTCGATGCCTCGACAACCTCGTCGTGCGTAGCCGTAGGGCGACCCATAAGGATATTACCCTCGATACTATCATTGAATAGCACAGTCTCTTGCGACACTATGCTCATCTTCTGTCGAAGTGACTCCTGCTTGTAGTTTTGCACAGGTACACCGTCAAATAACACCTCGCCAGCAGTGACATCGTAGAAGCGTGGCACAAGCTCGCTAAGCGTAGACTTACCACCACCCGAAGCACCAACCAACGCCACTGTCTCACCCTTACGAATCTTTATATTTACATTGTTAATAACCTCACGGTCGCCATCATACGAGAAGTGTACGTTGCGTAACTCGATAGACTCCTTCAAACCCTCGAACTCTCGGGCATCATCCTTATCCTTAACACCACTCTCAGAGTCGATAATGGTGAAGATACGCTCACCCGCTGCCACACCCTGGTTGATATTTGCAAACTGGTCAATAAATGAACGCAAGGGGCGTGTAATCTGCGAGAATGCCGCTATAAAGGCTATAAAACCAGCACCTGTAACCATACCGCCATCAACGAGCGTACCACCAAACACAAGGATAACGGCAACGGCAGTGATGCCGAGGAACTCGCTCATGGGTGACGCTAACTGCTGGCGGCGTGCCATAGAGATAAGTATGCGCGAGAGGTCGGCATTCATCCTCTTAAACTTCTTAGCGATAAATCCAGAGGCATTATAACCCTTAACTATCTTCATGCCCGAGAGTGTCTCGTCGAGCACCGATACCATATCTGCCATGCGCTCCTGACCACGCTTAGCTGGATGACGCAGACGCTTGACAATGCTACCGATGACAACACCCACGATAGGGAGGAAGATAACGGCAAATAATGATAACTGCCACGATATACCAATCATCAACGTAAGGTAGCCGATAATAAGGAATGGATCGCGGAATGCCACCTGGAGGGTATTGGTGATACAGAACTGCACAACCATAACATCCTGCGTGATCTTCGACATAATGTCTCCCTTGCGCTGGTCACTGAAATAGCCAACGTTCATATCTACCACATGCGAGAACATCTCATCACGCATTCGCTGTACGGTGTTTATACGAAGGCTCTCAACGGTCATTGCCGCCGCATAGCGGAATAAGTTACTTAGCAGATTCATACATACCGTAACACCACCCAGCAGACCCAAGAACTTAACATTCGAAAAGCTCTCTCCAACAAAAATAGTATATAGGTAAGATAGTATATCGTTGAATCCCTGCTGGTTCAGCTCGATAGCAGGAAACGTATAGATAGGCTCAAACTGGAAACCACCATCCGTAGCAAACATAGCATTAAGGATGGGGATAATCATTGCATAGTTGAACGTGTTGAATATGGCGTGCAACGCTGCAAAGAGAAAATATGGTATAGTGTAACGGCTTAGTGGCCGCGCAAAGTTAAGTAAACGGAAATATGTCTTAATCATTACAATATATGTTATGGTCTGTACTCATCAAAGTACAACCATTAAAAATACTCTACTCTATATCAGGTCTACAATCTACCCTCAGCAGCATACTCCTTAATACACTTCTCAAAGTGCTTAAGGGTCTCCTCCATAGACACGAACGACTTACCACCGGCAGCATTCTTATGGCCACCACCATTGAAGTAACGTTGTGCGAAGATGTTGACATCTATATCTGCACGTGAGCGTAACGACACACGTATGAAGTCGGTATGCTCGGTAAACATTGCCGATATTTTCATCTTCTTAATCGTCAGCGGGTAATTTACAAAACCCTCGGAGTCACCCTGCTGGAACCAGAAACGACGTAGCTCATCAGCCGTTAGCGACATGTGAGCCACAGTGCCGTTATGGAAGATCTTCATCTTGCGATTTATGACATATCCAAACAGGCGTGCTCGTCCCTCAGTAAACGAATTATATACGTGGTTATGTATGTCAGGGATAGAGATACCAGTCTCTGCCAACACCGAAACCATACGGAAGACATCGGGCGTAACACTCGAGAAGGCAAAGTTACCCGTATCGGTCATCATGCCTACAAAGATATTTTCGGCCATCGTGCGCGAGATATGCTCCGCACCATACATCTGCTCGATGATAAGAGCTACCAAATAGCAGGTACTCGAAGCTGCGGGATATGATAACATAAGGTCGAAATCCTCAGCAGGGTCAAGATGGTGGTCTATAAGCACACGCTTAGCATGCTGGTTTTCGTCTATTATATCACCGAGACCATCGAGGCGACTCATGGTATGGAAGTCGAGGCAGAAGATTATAGAAGCATTCTTGATAGCCTCCATAGCTCTGCCATCCTTATCATTTTTATAGATTACCACCCTCTCACATCCAGGCATAAACTCCAAATAGTATGGAAATCTATTTGGTAAGATACATGTTACGTTATGCCCTCTCTTTTCGAGAATCTCAGCCCATGCCAATGACGAACCTACGGCATCGCCATCGGGATTAGTGTGAGATAGTATCACTATTCTCTGTGGTGTAGAGAGATATCTTTCGAGCTCCTCGAGTTTACTTTTAGCTATCTGCATAATTTCGAATGTTATGCTAAAACATTGCAAATATACAAAAAATAGATGTAACTATCTAATATTACTCAAATTTTAACCTTTATACCTAAAACATGGAAAAATGTTACACTTTAAAAAAAAGTGAACGTGGAGATTATTTTTGAGAAAGTCTGTGGTTTCCAGCCGACTTGTCAACAGATGTTTTTTATTTTTTAATACATATATTAATATTAAATAAAATCTAAAAAATAATAATAGCTGTTGAAAGTGTTAGTAAGTGTTTATGATATATTTTATTAACAATTTGCTTTGTTTTTAATTAATATATTTTTTATTTAAAACATTAAAAATTAATAGTATATGAAAATAATAAACACTATGAACAATCTATTATTAACATATTAATACTTTTTCATTATTAACAATTGTGGTGGATAATCGTATAATATGTAGTTGAAAAGCTAATGAATAAAATATATTCTTTTTATTTGGAAAAGAAAAACGGCCGTATATACAACAGCCGTACTCAATGATGCAAATTTATTTTTAAAAACTTTTCACACTACTTTTCAACTCTATTGTTAACACTCTACTGGAAGTTTGTCAACAATCTTCTCGGCAATATCGGCGTAGTACTCCTCAACTCTTGGATCGTAGCCTCCAGCAGGACGACCGCTGTCGCTACCCTCCATGATTGATTGTATGATGGGAACCTGACCAAGAAGCTCGATACCTGCTTGCTCAGCATACTGCTTTGCACCTCCCTTACCAAAGAGGTAGTAGCGGTTATTGGGTAACTCCTCGGGTGTAAACCAGGCCATATTCTCAATAACACCAAGAACAGGTATGTTTACCTGCTCGTGGCGGAACATCTCTACTCCACGTACCACGTCGGCAACAGCAACTTGTTGAGGTGTAGAAACGATAACAGCACCCGAAATTTTGAGTTCGTTGATGATAGAAAGGTGTATATCACCCGTACCAGGAGGAAGGTCGATAAGAAGGTAGTCGAGCTTACCCCAGCGTGTTTGGTGGGTGAGCTGATGCAGGGCATTTACGGCCATACCACCGCGCCACATAAGAGCATCAGTAGGGCGGATAAAGAATCCGATAGACATTATCTTTATACCGAGTGACTGTGCTGGTATTATAAAGTCATTGCCCGCCTCGTCACGCTCAGCCTCAGGTATATAACCCTCAACACCAAACATTTTAGTCTGCGAAGGACCATATATATCGGCATCAAGAATACCAACATTATAGCCACGCTGACGTAGTGCTACGGCGAGATTTGCCGTTACGGTAGACTTACCAACACCACCCTTGCCCGAAGCGATGGCTATGACATGACATATCTCCGTTGTTGTAGTGATGTTCTCCTTGCGTCGAGGCTTAGGGGCAGCCTCGCGTATGATGACCATAGTCTGATTCTCGGGATAGTGCTCCGCCATCAATGCCTCCACTCGTTGCTTAATCTTCTGAGCAAATGGGTCGCGGGCCTTCTGAAAGCGTAAGGTGATGGCAATAGATCCATCCTCACCTCTATCGGCACGATCAACAAAGCCGCTATCCACGATATTATCTCCAGTCTCGGGGTGTACTATTTGGCGCAGTAGTAGCTCTAATTCTTCGTTCATTTTATACTATCTTATTTAAAACTTAATATGCAAATCTCCTGCAACAATTGCCTGAATACCGTGGTTATTAAATACCATAGGTATCTCGGTAATGATGTTGTTTATAACTTCAGCATTAGCGTTATAGTCTACGCCCCAAGCCTTAGCCGATATCATACCTGTACCGGCTAACCACTCCTCGAAAGGTGTGAGAGGTGCGGTAAACTCGTAGATCGTATAGTCTCCATCTATATCTGCAAGCTCCAAAGCCTTGCCCACAGCCTCGTTGAAACCACCGATGGCATCTACAAGACCGCGCTCAAGAGCCTCAGTACCGCTCCATACTCTACCCTCGGCAATTTTTAGTACATCCTCGATAGGCATATTACGGCCCTCGGCAACGTGACTGGTGAAGGTAGTGTAGACCTGATCGATGCTGCGTGTTATATTTTTGCGCTCCTTGTCTGTGAGAGGACGAAGCATATTCATACCACCAGCCGAAGGTGATGTAGCTGCATTGTCAAATGTTATTCCAAGCTTATTTTTCAACGTATTTTCAAGGTTGAACAACACGCCAAACACGCCAATTGAGCCAGTGAGCGTTAGTTTGTCGGCGATGATGTAGTCGGCAGGAGCAGAGATATAGTAACCACCACTTGCAGCCATAGAGCCCATAGATACAACCACAGGCTTTACCTCCTGTAAGAGTTCCATCTCGCGCCATGCTACTTCCGATGCAAGAGCTGAGCCGCCAGGGGAGTTTACACGCAAAACAACAGCTTTAGTCTTATCGCAAAGACGTGCTTGACGTAGCTCCGCGGCAAGGCGTGAGCCATATACCTGTCCATCAGTGTACATATTGCCATCCACAATCTCGCCATCGGCATAGATGATAGCAACAAGAGGATTATTTTCGAGGCTAATAGCCTCATTGTTACCTACGGATACGCTCTTTGTTGATGGGTTCAACATAGATGCATACTTGGCAAGCGAAATCTTTGTGTGCAACTTATTACTGTTACGCTCAACACCATAGCTGTCGTATAGCTCGTTGAGTTCATCCTCATAAGCTATGCGGTCGATAAGACCTGCCGTGAGAGCATCCTCGGGAAGTGTTATTACTAATTCCTCGGCATACTTCATAAGGAGTTCAGGGCTGAGCTCACGGCTCGCAGCAACATCGTCCACGAAACACTTCCACATAGAGTCTACGAGACTCTGCATCTGAAGACGGTTAGCATCCGACATCTTTGTAAGGATGAATGGCTCAACACCACTTTTAAAGCGACAGTCCGTAGGACGGAAAACCTCTACCTCAACATCCAACTTGTCGAGTAGACCCTTATAAAACTCTGCACTTACGACCATGCCACTCCACTCAAGCGAGCCCTCAGGGTTGAGCCACACCTCATCGGCAACACTTGCCAGATAGTACTCACTCTGTGTGTAGTTATCGTCGTAGGCAACAACGAACTTACCCGATTGTTTGAAACGCTCGATGGCAGTGCGCATCTCCTCAAGGTTTGCGGCAGAGACAACACCAGCGCCATCAATATTTATGCAGATACCCTTGATGTTATCATCCTTTGCAGCACTCTCAATGGCCTGCATTACACGTATTAACGTCATAGGTTCATCTACGGTCATAGCCATCGGGTCGACGTTGCCCAGTAGCGACGTGGCAGGTGCGTCGATGATATTTTCGTTGAGGTCTATATATAGTATAGACTCCTCGCTTACTGTCTCAACCTCTGAGTCGATAGCTGCTGCGATGCCAACAATAAGCATTGTTGTCAGAAAAAAGAATGCTCCTATGCTTACTACGATGGCAAGAAGCGATGCACCAAATGATTTCCAAAAATCCATATAGTTACAATTTAAATTATTATTTTATACTTAGTTATGCTGTGGAAATAGGTATATCTATTTCTTTGGTATTGATGCAGCCTTGAGTTTAAAGAAGTTTACATCGTTCGAAGGATCAAGTAGACGGTAGTCATAACGATTTCCCCAGCTTGCAGGGCGATCCTTAATCTCGCAATCCTCCTCCGTGTCGTTCACGACATAGTCGCGTATCATTGCATGCCAGCCATTTATACGAGCCATAGAGCTTTCCCAATAGAATAGGTTATTCTCTGGTGCAATAAGCTCGTTGAGTGCCTCGACATATATAGCGCGGTAGTCGTCAAACTCCAGTATCTTGCCAATCAGTGGGTTACGTCCCGTATCGCCCCAGCGCAATGGATCCTGACGTGCCGAGTCGTCTTGAACGCCACAGTGGCTCGATGTACCGAGAGTATTGTCGTAGTCGTAGGGGATGAAGAAGAATTTATAGTTGTTCTTATCCGATGAGTTGAAGTATATGTAGTAGTTGTTGCAGTTGTTCCAGTAGTCATCCCACATACCAACGACGACGTTTACCGCATAGGTTCTGAGTAGCAGTCGAACATCGCACACCGAAGCTATCCAGTCGTGGAAATCCTGTCCCTTGCGTTGTGTTAGGTTGCGCGTAAACTCGATAAGCTGAGCCTTGGCTGCCTCGAAATTTTTTGTGTTAGACTTAAGTTCGTAGGTGTAGTTAGAACCCGAGTCATCGTCATAGTGGATTGAGGTATTGTATATGTCGTTATAGTTGAGCGTTGCACCCCAGCGACACTTCCAAAGGTTGTGGTTGTGGTCGCCAAAGAGCGAGTTACGCTTCTTTACATACTTGTCGTCTATCGACTCAATCATCTCATATACACCATAGTATGCTGGTTCCTTGTCGCCCTCTACATGTATCCAAAGGCGGCAGTATGAGCTGTATGCTGCAGTCCAAATACCAAAGCGGCGGAATAGGTCGTAGGAGTATATCTCGCGGCAGTATGCACGGTCGTCCTTATGCCACTTTAGATGCAACTTACGGACATTATGTAGCTCATGAGCATCATCTTTTTGGAACTTACGCAAGTTGAGTAAGAAGTGACAATGGTGCCAGTCGGTATTGTCCGTACGGTGCATCTCTCCACCATTACCCTCGGGTCGTCGGCGCGAGGTGTTACCCCTAAGGCGTAGACCCGCATCCACGAAGCTATGCTCCTCGCCCTTGGACTTAAACTCAGCATCGCAATGGATGTATGTGTTGGTGTTAGAGTCGTGGTCGTAGGCCTCCAAGAGTTTGTTCCACTCCTCTACACTTACGTTTATGCGAATCTCGGGTATTACGTTCATGTCGAAGACCCAGTCCAACTCGCCTGCCGCCCAGCTTGTGTCGGGGTAATCGGGGTTGTTTAACTCCGGCTTAGAGGGCACTGTGCCCTCATCGGGATCCTTTGGAGCCTCTGTGCTGTCATCATCGTTTGTTGGAGGGAGTACAAATCTCTCATCCTCACAAGCGGAAATTACAATAGTTGCCATGAGACAGAGAGCAATATAGAAAAGTCTACTTTTCATATATAATCCTGTTTTAGCCTTATATTAACATTTTTTACGTTACAAAGATATAAATTTTTAGATAATGTTTTAAGTTTTTACCTATATATATTATATCTTTAGTGTTAGGCCTTTGGCAGAGTGTTGTTTAGAGCCTCGAGCAGTGTTTCGTAGTATGTCTTTGACACGGGAATATGCTTGATGTTCTCGTCGTCGAGTGTTACATAGTGTATTCTATGCTCCTCGCTAAGGAACTGTATCTTACTGATATTCACTATGTATGAGCGATGGCAACGTACCATTGTTGTCCCCTCAAGACTCTTTTCAACACTACTTGTGCGACAACGAAGCATGTACGACGTGATCTTGTCGTTATGCTTGTAGTAGACCTTAATGTAGTTATCCTCGGATTCAAGGTAGTATAGCGAGTCGATGTTGATAGTAAGACGTAGTGTGTTGCCGTTGTCGTATAGGTTTACCATTCGCGGCATACTCGTTTGCTTGGCTGTTTGTAGTGCTACGGCTGCGGCACGTATCTCACTATCTTTAAGGTCTTTTAGCACGCGGTAGTCGGTGCTTATTTGCTGTAACTGATATTGTGTAGCCTCCAACTCCTCACACTTTGAGCGATAGGCGGCATATAGCGACATAAGACCATTAGGTATGGCAAGAATAGGCGTTACACACATCAACGCTCTCACAGCTATTTCTGGAATTGCAACACCCTCAATAGGAAATACTGTTACGGTTATTAGCGTATAAATTAGCGAAATAATAAGGTTTTCGCCCATTATCCACCATATATAGGTTAGTGTTGTGAGCGAGATTCTGTCTTCAAGCATGTTTAGTAGCCAGCGGCTAAATATCACAACAACAATTGCAGCAACGTAGAATAATAGTGTACAGCTGAAACGTAGCGTGTTGTTGGTGCTAAACCATATTGCTAAAGAGTATGGTTGATAGAGCACCAGAAAGAGTGCAGAGAAGACGACGATTAAGGCAATAAGAAGGGAAATATATCGTCGAGAGGTTAAAAATTTTGGTATTTCTGTATAAGGCATATAGCTCTCTATTTTCCTATTTAGGTCACAAAATTACTATTTTTAGCGTTATACACAAAACTTTTACCACATATATTGCAAATTCACCACAAAATAGTTACTTTTGCCACAATTCGCGTGCGCGTACACTATATGAAAGTATCTTTGCGAGGTCAAAATCGAAAATTTACTCTTCGATTTGTGTTACTACTCTGTCGCGAGCACCTTGACAAAGGTTCAGGTTTGAAATGTGGATAGAGTTTTAAACGTGATTAGATTTGTTAAACTAACATAATATTTCGGATGAAAATTATTGGAACAGGATCGGCGCATCCAACGTGTGCAGTGACGAATCAGATGCTTGAGCAGTTTCTCGACACGAGCGACGAGTGGATCACCGAACGTACCGGCATCAAGGAGCGTTGTGTGATTTCGTCGGAGAAGCTTGAAGATATGGCCGTAGCAGCCGCCAATCGAGCTTTGGAGAATGCTGGTCTTACTGCTGCTGACATCGATTTCATCATCTGTTCGAACGTGGTGAATGAGTATGTGACACCTGCACTCAGCTGTATCATTCAGGGTATGATTGGTGCTACGTGTCCTACAGTTGATATCAATGCTGCATGTGCTGGTTTTATCTTCGCTATGGATATGGCTGAGGATAAGCTCAAGTGCAAGAAGGCTAAGAACATTCTTATAGTATGTGCCGAGGAGCCCTCGCGTATGGTTAGCTGGCAGAATCGAAGCACTTGTGTTCTGTTTGGTGACGGTGCCGGTGCTGCTGTTGTTACCGAGGGTGATGACCTTAAGGCTATACGTCTTACTACCTCATCGCTTACAGAGGTGCTCTACTATCAGCGTCATTTGGAGCCTACCCCTTACATCACTAAGGAGGAGAACTTCGAGCCTCTCGTTATGAAGGGTCGCGAGGTGTTTAAGCATGCCGTGACCAACTCTTGCCGCGACATCAGAAAGCTCCTTAGCGAGACAGGTCTCGAAGCAAGTGACATTAAGTACTACGTATTGCACCAGGCAAACCGTCGTATCATAGACTCTATTCGTAACTTCCTCGGTGTTGAGGAGGAGAAGGTTCCTCACAATGTTGAGCGTTATGGTAACATCTCATCTGCGGCACTACCTGCATTACTCGACGAGCTTAACCGCAGTGGCAAGTTGCAGAAGGGCGATAAGTTGGTATTCAGTGCCTTTGGCGCAGGCTTTACAACGGGTGCTTGTGTTATTGAGTGGGGTAAAGAGTAATTAATATGGTAAAATATGGCGTAGCAACGGCAGCGCCTTAAATTAAGATAAAAGAAAAATGGAACAGAGAGTAGTTATCACCGGTATCGGTGCAATTACACCAGTGGGTAATCATATTGAAGAGACATGGAAGAATCTTGTTGAGGGTAACTGTGGTATTGACATCCTCAAGGGTTATGATGAGTACAACCTTCCTGTAAAGGTTGCTGGCCAGATTAAGAACTTCGACCAGTCGGAGTATGAGCTTAATGCAGGCTTGGCACGTCGTAGCGACAAGTTCTGTGTGTACGCTATGGCTGCAGCATCGGATGCAATGAAGGACTCAGGTCTTAAGAGTGGTGAGAATATCGAGCCCGAGCGTCTTGGCGTATATATTGGTTCAGGTATCGGCGGTATGGAGACCTTCGTAAATCAGACTAAGGTGCTCTTGGAGGAGGGCGCACATCGTATCTCGCCGTTCTTTGTGCCTATGATGATCTCGAACATCGCGTCGGGTAACGTGGCAATCTCGCACAATGCTCAGGGTGTATGTCTACCCGTTGTTACAGCATGTGCAACAAGTACAAATGCAGCAGGCGAGGCTTACCGCGCCATCAAGCACGGCTACGCTGATGCCATCATCACTGGTGGTGCCGAGGCATCAGTTCATCCCTTGGCTATCGCTGGTTTTGCTAACAGTAAGGCTCTTTCACGCTCGGAGGATCCCCTCCAGGCTTCGTTGCCTTTCTCGGCTGACCGTCATGGCTTCGTTATCGCCGAGGGTGCTGGTATGATGGTATTTGAGTCGTTGGAGAATGCCTTGAAGCGTGGCGCAAAGATCTACGCCGAGGTTGTGGGTTATGGCAATAGCTGCGATGCACACCACTTTACAGCACCTCGTCCTGATGGTGTTCCCGCTTCGCGCGCCATCAAGAGCGCTCTTGAGGAGGCAAAGTTCGATGCAGATAAGGATCTTCTCTACATCAACGCTCACGGAACAGGTACGCCTCTTAATGATGTTGCCGAGACTAAGGCTATCAAGCTTGCCATGGGTGAGGAGGCTGCTAAGAAGGCTAAGATCACATCTACGAAGTCTATCACTGGCCACATGCTTGGTGCTACGGGTGCTGTTGAGCTTATCGCCTCAGCCCTCTCGCTCCACCACGGCATAGTAACACCAACAATCGGTCTTACTAACCCCGACCCCGAATGCGACCTCGACTACACACCATTGAAGGCTAAGGAGGCACCCCTCACGGTTGCAATCTCTACATCGTTGGGCTTCGGTGGTCACAATGCATGCGTAGCACTACGTAAGTGGGATAACAAGTAGACAACAATTAGTAATTAGTAGTGAGTAATAGGTAATAAGTAGGTTACGTTTGCTGCTACAAAAAATAAAATAGAAAGTTATGAAACTTTTGGAAGGTAAGGTGGCACTTGTAACTGGTGCCGGACGTGGCATCGGTAAGGCTATTGCCTTGCGTTATGCCGAGGAGGGTGCCGATGTGGCATTCACCGATTTGGCTATCAACGAGGCTGTTGAGCAGACCGTTAAGGAGCTTGAGGCTATGGGCGTTAAGGCTAAGGCCTACGCTTCGAACGCTGCAAACTTCGACGAGACTCACGAGGTAGTTAAGCAGGTTGTCGAGGACTTCGGTCGTATCGACGTGCTCGTTAACAATGCAGGTATTACGAAGGATGGCCTTATGATGCGTATGTCGGAGGCTCAGTGGGATGCTGTCATCAACGTAAACCTCAAGTCGGCGTTCAACTTTATCCACGCCGTAACACCCATCATGGCTAAGCAGCGCGGTGGTTCGATTATCAACATGTCGTCGGTAGTTGGCGTTAGCGGCAACGCTGGCCAGTGTAACTACTCGGCATCTAAGGCTGGTATGATTGGTCTTGCTAAGTCTATCGCTAAGGAGATGGGTCCTCGTGGTATCCGTGCTAACTGCATCGCTCCCGGCTTTATTATTACCGAGATGACCAACCAGCTCTCACAGGAGATCAAGGATCAGTGGGCTGCACAGATTCCTCTCCGTCGCGGTGGTACTCCCGAGGATGTTGCCAACGTTGCTTTGTTCCTTGCTTCGGACCTCTCTTCATACGTGAGCGGTCAGGTTATTCACTGTTGTGGTGCAATGAACTGCTAATTTGTTGTGATTAGGGGTCGATTGCGTCCCCTAACAAAAAATGCCACCAATGGAACGTACGTTGAGTACTACCCATCGGTGGCATTTTTGCCGAGTGTAGCACTCGGCACCCTTCTGACAACAAATTTATTGTGATCGGTAGGGTCTATGGGGCACATGAGTTACATGGGGTCTATGGGTTGAGTGAATCAGGTGTACATAAGGCCTTACACGATACTCAGACTTACACAACCCATGGAACTTATATAACTCAAATAACTCATTATAACGAAAAAGGAGTGCAACAGTAGCACTCCTTTCGTTTGTATGATTAACGTGGCTTAGGCCTTGTTGTCAGAGCCGAGAACCTCCTTGATCTTGTGGATGTAGAGCTTCTTCATGTTGTCTCGAGCGGGACCCAAGTACTTACGAGGATCGAACTCCGCGGGCTTATTGGCGAATACCTCGCGAACAGCGGCTGTCATAGCAAGGCGAGAGTCAGAGTCGATGTTGATCTTGCAAACTGCGCTCTTAGCAGCCTTACGCAACTGCTCCT
>CALBKP010000113.1 GCA_937895825.1 uncultured Alistipes sp.
TACGGATACGCGAAGGCACGCCATTACGCAAGAGCGACATAATAAGGTTAGAGAAAGCACACACAAACGTCACAGACAAGCCCATAACGAAGGCGGGCTCCAACTTAACCGTTACGGCAAGAGCCGAGCAGATACCCAAAATCTGAACGATAACAGGGTTATTAGCTGCTAAGGGGTTTGTAAAATTCTTACTTAGTTTCATAGCTTACTCCTCCTCAACATTTACGGGTTCAACAATAGCCTCCTCCGAGCAGCACTCCTCATCGCAGCAGTTGCACTCCTCGGTGTCAGCCTCGGCCGTAGCCTCAGCACCTCGAAGGAACGCCTCGTACTTACCAACAGAGGTAGCCAACATAGCGTTCACGCCATCGCAGGTCTTAGTACCGCCAGTGATAGCATCAACCTGATGCTCGTTCTGAGCGCCTCCCTTCTGCATGCGTACTGCAAAGTTATTCTCAGCATCGTAGAGAACCTTGCCTGCGAATGCGCCCTGAACCTTCTCGGTAGCAATCTCAGCACCAAGACCAGGAGTCTCGCCAGCGTGGTCCATAACGATACCGGTGATAACGATATTATCCTCAGTCTGCTGCAACGATACATAGCCCCAGATATCACCCCAAAGACCCTTACCTACGATAGGAAGTACGTACTTTGTAGCACCATCCTTCTCCAAAACGAAGATGGGAAGCTCAGTCTCGGCCTCAGAGAGAGCCTTACGGTTACCAAGCATATCAAAGATAGCCTGAACAGCAGCCTTATCGTCCTTAGCGACCTCAGTAAACTCACCGCCATTAACGCGGCCCATAGTTACAACATCATCGAAGTTGGCATCTGCCTCGCCAAAAGCCTTCATGATAGACACCTTCTGCTCGTTGAGCACGTTAGCATCCTGTGTAGGCTTGAGCCAAGTAGCCAAGAAAGCGAGCAGCGCACCCACGATAACAACCATCACAACAGTATAGGTGATGATATATGCGTTTGAATTCTTATTAATTGCCATAGCTCCTCACTTATTTAACGTTCTTAATTAGCTTCTTACGACGTGCAATGTTACGCTCAACAACGAAGTAGTCGATAAGCGGAGCCAAAGCATTCATAAAGAGGATTGAGAGCATCATACCCTCGGGATATGCGGGGTTAACAACACGGATAAGTACCGCAAGGGCACCTACCATGAAGCCGTAGATCCACTTACCGCAGTTGGTCTGAGCCGACGTTACGGGATCAGTAGCCATAAATACAGCACCGAACGCGAAACCGCCAACCAACAAATGGTAGTATGCGGGATACTCGGTCATGCCGACAGCGTCGAACAAGTAGCCAAAAGCAAGACCACCCACAAATACGCTGAGCATGATGCGCCATGAAGCAACACCCGTGAAGAGCAGCAACGCTGCACCGAGCAAGATAGCAGCTGTTGAAGTCTCGCCAAGTGAACCAGGGATAAAGCCCCAGAATGCATCCATTGCGCTCCACTCCATCTGGTTAGTGGTAGCGAGCTGCTCCAAAGCCGTAGCACCTGTCTTACCGTCGGCATACCATACAGCCTCACCCGACATCTTGGGAGTGTAGGCGAAGAATGCGAAGGCACGAGCCAAGAGTGCAGGGTTGAAGACGTTCATACCAGTACCACCGAATACCTCCTTACCGATAATAACGGCGAAAGCCGTTGAGAGAGAAACGATCCAGCAAGGAACGCCGATAGGCATTACCAAAGGAATCAAAAGACCTGTTACGAGGAAGCCCTCATTGATCTCATGCTTACGCTTCTGAGCGAAGGCAAACTCGATAGAAAGACCTACAACATACGATACGATGATGTTGGGAAGCGCCTCAAGGAAGCCATACCAGAATGCGGGCAATACGCCCTCGATACCAGCAAGGCGACCAACGTTATACATACCGAACAACATAGCAGGCACAAGAGCCAAAACTACAACGATCATCACACGCTGGATATCGTTACAGTCGCGGA
>CALBKP010000114.1 GCA_937895825.1 uncultured Alistipes sp.
ATGGTTGCAGCAGTCTAACAAGTATTACTATCCCTGATGGTGTTGTATCGATTGGAGGTTGTGCATTCCGTGATTGCACGAGCTTGATAGAGGTATATTGCAAGCCTACAACACCGCCATCGCCATTAATCGTTTGGAGTGACAGTATGTTCGAAAACAATGCTTCAGGACGTAAGATTTATGTTCCTACCGAATCGGTAGAGGTATATAAAGCATCAGAGTATTGGAGCGACTACGCCGATGCTATTGTCGGCTACGACTTCTAAGTATTTGTACTAAATTAATTTGCAGGATTCTATAAGATGCGGGTATTATTTTAATACCCGCATTTTTTTGTGGTTTTTTTGGGGAAGGTTCGGTGGAGATATAGATTTTGGGTTATATAGGTTCGGTGGGTTATTATGGGTTATGTGGGGCTGAGTATCACACTGGTTGTTGTTCACTTGACTCATGTAACCCACGTAACACATTTGACCCATTAACCTCACTCTCTCAGGAAAAACACTATGGCGCGGTTTATGCTCCGTGGGCGATGAAACTAAACACGTAAGCTATGGTTAAAGAGATTAAAAACTTACTATTGGGCGTGGCGGCGATGGCTGGCACAGCCCACGCAGCGATTGCCTGCACGGGAATATCGCTCACGGCAACCGACGGAAGCTATGTGCAGGCGCGAACGATAGAGTGGGCTTATGGCGCACTTAAGAGCGAGTATGTCGTGATACCGCGCGGCGAGCGGCTACGCTCCTACACGCCGACGGGTGCCGACGGCCTCGAGTTCACGGCGCGCTATGGCGTGGTGGGCCTTGCCGTGGTGGAGAAGGAGTTTATCGCCGAGGGTATCAACGAGGCGGGGCTATCGGCGGGGTTGTTCTTCTTCCCGCGCTATGGCAGCTACCAGCCCTACGATGCGGCACACAACGCGCGAACGCTTGCCGACCTTCAGGTGGTGCAGTGGATGCTCACGCAGTTTGCCACGATAGACGAGCTGATGGCCGCGGTGGGCAAGGTCGACATTGTGGGCATAGAGAAGAGTGCCGTCATCCACTGGCGCATAGGCGACCCTTCGGGGCGACAGGTGGTGATGGAGATTGTCGGTGGCAAGGTGCATTTCTACGAGAACAAGATAGGTGTTCTGACCAACGCCCCTGGCTTCGAGTGGCAGATGGCCAACCTCGAGAACTACGTAAACCTCCGTGCTGGTACCGCCCCGAATCTGACGTTGGGCGAAGTGACGATAGAGCCTATCGGCGGCAGCTCGGCGATGTTGGGCTTGCCTGGAGATTTTACACCTCCTTCACGCTTCGTGCGTGCCGCCTTCTTCTGTAACACTACTCCAAAGCGTGCAACAGGGCTCGAGACGGTATTGCAGGCGTTCCATCTGCTCAACAACTTCGATGTGCCCATAGCCATCGAGAACCCCACGGAGAAGAGCTTGCCCAGCGCAACGCAGTGGACAGCGGCCATAGATCTCACGGCACGTCGTGTCTACTACAAGACCGCATATAACAATAATATACGTATGATTGACCTTCGGAGTATTGATTTCTCGACGGTGAAGTACGCCTCATATCCGTTGGATGCCGTACAACAGCAGCCGATAACAGAGATACGGCTATAACTGGTCGTATAGTTCCTCGATTCTGTCGCACATCGCTTCCCATGTGAAACGCTTGCGCTCATCTTGCATAGCCTCGCTGAAACGTTGGAGGTGGTCGTCTTCATATATGCGCTCGATGGCGTTGCGGACACCCTCCTTCGTGGGCTCGCACACATATCCAACGCGGCCATCGGGTACAATCTCGGCAAGGCCACCTACGCGCGTGACGATAACGGGCGTGCAGAAGTTATAGCATATCTGCGTCACGCCGCTCTGCGTAGCCGTCTTGTAGGGTAGTACGACACAATCCGCGGCCGAGAAATAATCCTTGACCTCGCTGTCTGGGATAAAGTGATCGTGGAGGATGATGTCGCCCTTGAGCCCTAAACGCTCGATCTGCTCGATATATTTCGAGCGCGAGGCGTAGAACTCGCCAGCGATGAGCAACTTGCTCCCCTCGCGTCGATACTCCGCCCACGCATCAAGAAGTATGTCCAAACCCTTGTAGTCGCGTATAAGGCCGAAGAATAGTGTATATCGCTCATTGGGGTTGAGCCCCAAGCGTGCGCACGCCTCGTTGCGAGACACTCGCGCGCCGAAGTTGTCGAAGATGGGATGTGGCGAGAAGAGCGCAGGGGCTTTTGTATAGGTCTTAAGCTCACTATGCACCTGCTCCGACATATAGATAAAACCATCCACAGAGCGGAGGAAGTAGTGGTTGCATTGCTTGTCGATGATATGGTGCTCGTGTGGCTCGACATTATCTAT
>CALBKP010000115.1 GCA_937895825.1 uncultured Alistipes sp.
AGATTCGTCAGCTTTCGGGTATGCGAGGCCTTATGGCTAAGCCCCAGAAGTCGGGCGTTGAGGGTGGTCAGCAGGTTATCGAGAACCCCATCTTGTCGAACTTTAAGGAGGGTCTGTCTGTGTTGGAGTACTTTATCTCTACCCACGGTGCTCGTAAGGGTTTGGCGGATACCGCGCTTAAGACTGCGGATGCGGGTTACCTGACTCGTCGTTTGGTGGATGTTGCACAGGATGTAATCATCAACGAGGAGGATTGCGGTACCTTGCGTGGTTTGACAGCTACGGCTATCAAGCGTAACGAGGATGTAGTGCAGACTCTCTACGACCGTATTCTCGGCCGTACAGCGCTTAACGATGTTATCCACCCCACAACAGGTGAGGTTATCTGCAAGGCTGGCGAGGAGATCACCGAGGAGATTGCCGAGGCTATCGACAAGTCGCCTTTGGAGTCAGTAGAGATTCGTTCGGTGCTCACTTGCGAGGCTCGTCGTGGTGTATGTGCTAAGTGTTATGGCCGTAACCTTGCTACTGCGCGTATGGTGCAGAAGGGTGAGGTTGTAGGTGTCATCGCTGCACAGTCTATCGGTGAGCCCGGTACTCAGCTTACGCTTCGTACCTTCCATGTCGGTGGTGTTGCGGGTGGCTCAACTGTCGAGACCAATGTAGTTTCGAAGTACGAGGGTCGCTTGGAGATTGACGACTTGCGTACCATCAAGGGTAAGAATGCTGCTGGCGAGGCTATTGACATCGTTATGTCGCGTCAGTCGGAGTTCCGCATCGTTGACCCCAAGACCGAGATTACACTCTATACTCACGCTTTGCCCTATGGTGCAACCCTCTTTATGAAGGATGGCGCCGAGGTTAAGAAGGGTGATATGATCTGCGAGTGGGATCCCTACAACGCAGTTATCATCGCCGAGTCTGAGGGTAAGATTGTCTACGATAGCATCATCGAGGGTGTAACATACCGCGAGGAGCGCGACGAGCAGACAGGTCTTGCTGAGCGCGTAGTTATCGAGTCTAAGGATAAGACCAAGAACCCCGTCATCAAGATTGTAAACAAGGATGGCGATGAGGTTAAGGCATACAACTTGCCCGTTGCGGCACATATCATGGTTAAGAACAACGCTAAGATTCACGCTGGCGATATTCTTATCAAGATTCCTCGTGCCGTAGGTAAGACTGGTGGCGATATCACCGGTGGTCTTCCCCGTGTTACCGAGCTCTTCGAGGCTCGTAATCCCTCGAACCCCGCAATCGTGTCGGAGATCGATGGTGAGGTAACATTCGGTAAGATCAAGCGTGGTAACCGCGAGATTATCATCACCTCGAAGGATGGTGATATCAAGAAGTATCTCGTGCCACTGTCACGCCAGATTATCGTGCAGGAGAACGACTATGTTCGTGCAGGTATGGCCCTTTCGGATGGTGCCATCACGCCCAGCGATATCTTGCGCATCCTCGGTCCTACCAAGGTTCAGGAGTACATCGTGAACGAGGTACAGGAGGTTTACCGTATGCAGGGTGTAAAGATTAACGACAAGCACTTCGAGGTTATCGTTCGTCAGATGATGTCGAAGGTGCAGATTGAGGATCCGGGTGATACCCGTTTCTTCGAGGATCAGGTTGTCGACAAGTGGGAGTTTATGGATGTCAACGACGAGCTCTACGATAAGGTTGTCGTTACAGCTGCTGGCGACTCACAGAATGTACAGCCCGGTCAGATTATCTCGCTCCGCAAGCTTCGCGACGAGAACTCTGCACTCAAGCGTCGTGATATGGCCCTTGTAGAGGTTCGTCCTATCGTTCCTGCAACATCAAATCAGGTGCTTCAGGGTATTACCCGTGCTGCGTTGCAGACATCGAGCTTCATCTCGGCTGCATCGTTCCAGGAGACCACCAAGGTGCTCAACGAGGCTGCTATTCAGGCTAAGAGCGATGACTTGGTTAACCTCAAGGAGAATGTCATCACTGGTAATCCTATCCCCGGTGGTACAGGTCTTCGCGACTACGATGACTTGGTTGTTGGCTTGAAGGCCGATATGGAGTAATCTCTTGTGATAAGGGGGCATCTTTTGATGCCTCAAGCCAAAGAGCGGATGGTAAATACTATAGTGTATTTACTACCCGCTCTTTTTAGTTGTTAGTTGTTAGTTGTTAGAGTTGCGCTCCGAGGGAGCGCAGATATTTTATTAAGACCTTAGGACTTTAAGACCGTAAGACCATACGAGGTTGAGCATCAAAAAGTCCTACTTGTCTTACTTGTCCTACTCGTCTTATTTGTCCTAAAAAACTAACAACTAATAACTCTTTGTCATTCTGAACGATAGTGAAGAATCTCTCGGTGAGTATGACTATCGACCTCACACAAAACCTTGAGATCCTTCGTTACACTCAGGATGACTCTTCTAACAACTAACAACTAATAACTAACAACTAAAACAAGAGCAAGCCTCAGCTTGCTCTTGTTGTTAATCGCCTTAATTATTTACCAACTCAAGGATTGCGTTGGCGCAGAGTTCAGGCTCTTCGACAAAGCCCATATGACCCGAATTTTCGAGCCATACGATGCGTGCCTCAGGGTGGCGTGATGCCATATCCTCGGCTGCCTCGTTTGATATGTAGTAGTCGTGGCGACCAAAGATAAACATATGAGGTACAGGCGTTTGGCGGAACATCTCGTCTCGGTCCTTGCGCAATATCATACCTCCCAAGATGGCGATAACGCCCTCATCCTCGGTAATCATCACCAACTCCTCCAAGTCTTCGATAAAATCCTTTAGGCGTGCGGTATTCTGCGGAGCAAAGCCGGCGTGTGGCACGAGGCGTGCCATAGTGCTCTTCTTGCCCGCCTTGATAAGCTCAATCTCGCGGCGGCGACGGTCGCACTTCTCTACAGAGTCGGCTGCCGTTGAGGAGTGTAGCAATGTAACAGAGTCGAGTCTGTCGGCATACTTTTCGCACATCGCCAACGACACATAACCACCCATCGAGTGGCCCACAACCGAGTAGCGCTTGATGCCCAGTGCCTCCATCGCACCAGCCACACAATCAGCAAGATACTCCATCGTGTGTGGCTCGTCTTTAACCACCGACACACCGTGTCCCGGAAGGTCAAGTGTCACCACACGCACCTTATCTTTTAGCAAGGGCACAAAGTCGTCCCATACCACCATCGACTCCAAGTAGCCGTGCAACAGCACCACGCACTTTTCGCCCTTCTCCGTATCGGCAATATGCATCGGGGTATCACCCGCCATTATAAACTTCTCGACCATACTTCTCGTTAGTTTAATTTTCTTTTTACAATATTACGAAAAATATGGCATAAAAGCAAGCGCATTGAGAAAAAATCGGTAAGATGATGCTACGCATCAAAATTTTTTGTAACTTTGAACGATATATTGTTATGGCAGATTTTGAGATTATAAAGTGTCACGGGTCGGGTAACGACTTTGTGATGGTAGATACCACACGCGAAAAGAGCTTTGCGAGTGTAGACCGTAGTGCCTTTGCCCGTGCCGTTTCTGATAGGGTGTCGGGCATCGGTAGCGATGGTGTGTTGTATGTTGTGCGCCACGATGATGGCCACTACGCAATGGATATGTACAACCCCGATGGCACGCAGGCCGAGATGTGTGGCAATGGTATGCGTTGTGTGGCACGCTTGGCCGACGAAAGAGGCTATATTGTTGATGGCATATTGCGTTCAGGCGGCAGGGATTACCCTGTGGAGCGTGCTGAGAGCATCGCCGAGGGCATAGCAACCTATGCCGTAAATATCCCAATTGCTGTGTCGAGCCCCGATTTTGCATTTTTTGGCTCTTCGGAGCGTTGGCTTGGCAAGGTTATAGAGTCATTCGACAAGGAGTTGCAGTTTTCGGCCTTGAGCCTCGGCAATCCCCATATTGTGGCCTCGGTTGATAGGGTAGACCTTGAGAAGTTGGAGGCGTTGGGTGAAATGGTCAAGCAGCGCCGCGACCTCTTTCCCAATGGCGTAAACCTATCGCTCTATGAGTGCCGCTCGGAGCGCGAGATATTTGTGGCAACCTATGAGCGTGGTGCAGGCATCACCCTCTCGTGCGGTACGGCGATGACCGCTTCGGCAACAGCGGCGGCGCTGTTGGGTATCGTTGAGGCGGGTGAGCGTATCGAGGTTAGGAATCGTGGTGGCAAGGTCGCTTGTCGCACTACGATTGGCGATAGCATCACAACACGCCTTGAGGGCAACGCCACCTTTGAGTGGTGGGGTCGTGCCTCGTTTGAGGATGGCGTTTTGAAGTTCGTAAAGAGTGAAATCACTGGCGAGGAGGAGCTATGGCAGGCCTTTCGCCAAAAGATAGCAGAGGAGTAGATGAAGAGTAGGGTAGCGAGATATTTGTTGCTTGTGGTCGCGCTGTTTGCCGTGGCCTGCAATGTTACGCGCTCACTGCCCGAGGGTAGCTATCTGCTGTCGAAGGTGAATATCGAAGATGATAAACTCACCCCTCGTAGCGAGCGAATTACGGTCGATAGAGATAATATAGACAGCTATGTCCGCCAGTCGCCCAACAAGCGTATCCTCGGTATGGATTTCTATGTATGGGTCTACGAGAAGGCAAATCCCGAAAAAAACAACTGGTGGAACAACTTTAAGCGTAAGATTGGCGAGGAGCCTGTGTTGCTCGACCGCACGCTCACCGAGAAGTCGGTGCAGAACCTCGAAACCTATCTCCACACTCGCGGATACTTCTCCTCATCGGTAGATTGCACCATCGACACTACGCGCCGTAAGCGCCGTGCCGAGGTAACCTACTCTATTCATCAGGGTGAGCCTCTGCGCATTGAGCGCCTCGATTACGACCTGCGCGACAGCTCGTTACGCCCCATAATCCTTGCCGACACGGCAAAGAGTCTTATCGCAAGTGGCGACATTCTCGATATTGCACGCCTTGACGAGGAGCGTGAGCGTATAGCATCATCACTCAACAACCGAGGATATTTCGACTTCACGGTAAACAACATCTCCTATGAGGTAGATACCCTCGGTGGCAATAATGTGGCAGATGTTACGATGATTGTGCGCCCCACCTTGCAGGGTTACAACGAGCGTGGCGTGCCCCAATGGGAGGATAACTCAGTATATCGTATTCGCAACATCAATATCTTCCCCACCTACGACCCGATGCTGCGCTCTACGCACGGCTTTAAGGCGGGTGCGGTGATTGATACCACAAGCTACTATGGTCTAAACATAATTCGTGATGTGAACAGCACACCTCGTCTGCGTGATGCTGTATTGCGCCGTGTTGTGCCCATCTATCCCAACTACATCTATAGTGCCGACCAGATTAAGCACACCTACAACGAGCTTATGTCGTTGGGCTTCTTCCGCAATGCCAAGATTTCGTTTGCACGCTTAGCAGATGAGGATAGCTTCGTCACCTATGTAGGCGAGGAGAACGATGGCGAGTTGCTCGACACCCGCGAGCGCTACTTGGAGTGCGATATCTACTGCACACCCGCTCTCAAGCAGAGTATGAAGGTGGAGTTGGAGGCATCGACAACCTCGACATTCTACGGCTTGGGTGTTACTCTCGGCTACTCGAATAGCAATGTCTTTCGTGGTGCTGAGGCCTTCGATGTGGCTCTGCGTGTCGGCTATGAGTATATGTATGCCCGCGATGTGGCAAAGCGTAATGCTCAGGAGATAGGCCTCACGGCAGGTTTGCAGTTCCCACGCATCCTTGCCCCCTTCCAGCCCGCCCCTGACAGCCGTATCTCGCAGCCACGAACACGCCTTGAGCTGTCGTTTGACTACCAAAATCGCCCCTACTACCGCCGTAACCTGTCGAGTGCTCGTTGGGCATATAGCTGGAAGCACGGCGAGTCCTCTTCATTCGTACTGCGCCCTATCGACATCAACTGGATTGATGTTAAGAGCGTAGACCAGAAGTTCTTGGAGGATATCGGCAACCGCTACCTGCGTACCTCGTTTGAGTCGCAGCTGAATGCTGGTCTCTCGGCCTCTTACTCGTTCAATAACCAGCGTACAGGTATGAGCCGCGATGTTACTGTCGTGCGCTTCAACCTTGAGACTGCGGGCAACTTGCTCCACGGCATCGAGAGCCTCTTTTCGCATAAGGCCGAGGGCAAGGACTACTACGAAATTCTCGGTGTGCGCTACTCGCAATATGTGCGTGCCGACCTTAGCGCGAGCCACAATATCGACCTTGGCCACAAGATGTATCTTGCAGGTCGCATCTTTGGTGGTGTGGGCGTTACCTATGGCAACTCTATGGGTCGCTCAATACCCTTTGACCGTATGTTCTACTGCGGTGGTGCTAACTCGATGCGTGGCTGGGTGCCTCGAACTCTTGGCCCTGGTAACCACCCCCAGACCACCGACACACGCTACCCTGCGCAGGTGGGTGATGTGCGCCTTGAGGCCAACCTTGAGTTCCGCTTCCCTGTGTGGTGGATATTCCAAGGTGCTGTATTCCTCGATGCCGGTAATGTGTGGTATCTCCGCGATACCGAGGATAGCAACCCTGAGGAGGTATTCCACTTCAACAGCTTCTACAAGCAGCTCGGCTTCAACACAGGTCTTGGCCTCCGTATCGATGCCACCTTTGTGGTGCTTCGTCTCGACTTAGGCCTGCAGCTCCACAACCCCGGTATGCCTGCGGGCGAGAGGTGGATACATAACCTCAAGTGGAAGAATATGGCGCTTAATTTTGGTGTTGGCTACCCCTTCTAATTTAGCGTGATTGAGGGGCATCTACCGCCCCTACCAAAAGAAAATGCGAATGAGCAGTACATCTTAGTACAGCCCATCCGCATTTTTTTTGGCGAGTGTTGTATCTGCCCCTCACTGACGCTAAATTGGGCGTAGTGATGGCTATCGCTATTAAGTTTTTTAAGACCATTAGGACTTTAGGACCTTAAGACCATTACGAAGTCGGGTATCATATTTGTCCTACTTATCTTACTTGTCCTAATAAATTCTAAAAACTAATAACTAAAAACTAATATCTAATATCTATTCTCCGCTCTGCGTAAGGTCGATTGAGGCACGAATCGTAAAGCTACGAGCTGAGATTTCCGCCTTGCGCTCCTTGCCACTCTCGTTGGGCTTTACTCTTACCACGATGGCTGAGTCCCAGCAGGCCAATGCTCGTGTAGCGCCCTCCTCGTAGTTGTCTACAACCTTGACAATCTCTGCCCAAGGCTCCAAGGCAATGTGGTCGCCATTCTCATCTACCTCATAGTTGTCGATAAGGCGAATTGTCGCATCATCAACACCCGTTGAGGTGAGCATAATAATTAGCTCCTCTTCGCCCGCAGCATCTACATTGATGCTCTTCTCGGCAAACTCAATCTTCGGCTCATCCTTAATCTTGTTAGGAAAGATTGTCTCCTCACAACTTACCAAACCCATTGCCACAAAGGCAATAACCAAAGTCTTCTTAATCGTTTTCATAACACATATATTTAATTGTTGTTAGTTTTTTTAATATCCCTGTTTGCTGATGCAAAATTACTATCGAAATGCGGTGCAAACCAAAAATTTTGGGCTCGAACTTTTCCAGATAGCCTTTGTAACTCCTTGATTATCAGTGGGCTGAAAAACTTTTCTGAGCCCAAATTTCCAAGTGCTGATAATCAGCAAGTTACAAGCTTGAAAAACAACGAAAGTGGAAAACCGACGCAATGCGCTGATTGATAGTCTGTTACACAAAAAATAGACCCCCTTCTCAGGAGGTCTATCTCAAAAATTAGTTTTCGGCTAACCCGATTACTTCTTCTTGCAGCAGCAGCACGAAGTGAAGCACTTCCAAACCAAAGCTGAAAGCAAAGCACCTACGAAGGGAGCTACAACGAAGATCCACAACTGCTCAAGGGCTGCGCCACCTGCGAGGAGTGCGGGGCCGATAGAGCGGGCGGGATTTACAGATGTGCCGGTGATGCCGATACATACAAGGTGTACCAAGACGAGGGTAAGACCGATAAAGAAACCGGCACGCTCACCTGCGCCACGCTCCGAGTCGGTAATAGCAAGTACAACCAACACAAAGATAAAGGTGAAGACACCCTCGGCGATAAGACCCTGCTGGAGTGAGATACCCTCCTGCAAGCCGTTAGCACCAAGACCACTTTCGGGAGCGAGGTAGAGGAGAATAGCAGCACCAAGGATAGCACCAGCCACCTGGAATACCATATACATCAAGGCATCGAGCGATGAGATGCGCTTCGAAACCCACGCGGCAAGGGTGATGGCGGGGTTGATATGGCAACCTGAGAAGCCACCGATAGTGTAGGCCATAGCTACAACCGAGAGACCAAAGGCAAGTGATGTTGCCACGAGGTCAACGCCCGAAAATACGGCAGTACCGCAACCAATCAAAACAAGCACCATAGTGCCAAGCAACTCTGCAAAATACTTCTTCATAGCTCTAAAGGAATGTTCAATAAATTAGTAAATATGTTTGCGTTCTGGGAGATTCCTATTTCGGTCGCTTTTGAATTTATTTTGGGCTCTTTCTCATTTTTGCTCGGTTACAATGCTCGCATTGCGCCCTCCGTAAGAAATGAGAAATATCCTCAAAATAATCTTCAAAATCAACTCGACCTAATTTATTGAACCTCCCTTATTTTTAGTGGTTTACTTCTTTTTAGTTGTTTACATCTTCGACTTGATATACTCATCAATAGCCTTAGCGCCCTTACGGCCAGCACCCATCGCAAGAATTACGGTGGCAGCGCCAGTTACGGCATCACCGCCCGCAAATACGCCTTCGCGTGAGGTAGCGCCCATCTCCGAGGCCTCGATACAGCCACGGCGGTTGATGTTCAGGCCACTTGTTGTAGAGGCAATAAGGGGGTTAGGCGAGGTGCCAAGAGCCATAATCACAACATCGCAGTCGATTGTGAAGTCCGAGCCAACCTTCTCCTGAGGTGAGCGACGACCCGATGCATCGGGCTCGCCAAGCTCCATCTCCACGCAGTTGATGCCCTTGACCCAACCATCGTCAGTGCCGAGGATGCGGGTGGGGTTGGTGAGCATACGGAACTCGATGCCCTCCTCCTTGGCGTGGTGTACCTCCTCCTTACGCGCGGGCAACTCCGCCTCGCCACGACGGTAGACGATAACGGCCTCTGCGCCAAGACGCTTTGCGGTACGCACAGCATCCATAGCAACATTACCACCGCCCACAACAACGACCTTGCGGCCTACATAGACGGGGGTATCCGACTTCTCACGATTCCAAGCACCCATAAGGTTTACGCGGGTGAGGAACTCATTTGCCGAGAGCACACCGTTGAGGTTCTCGCCCTCGATGCCCATAAAGCGGGGCAGACCAGCACCTGAGCCTACGAAGACGGCATCGTAGCCCTCCTTATCGAGAAGAGAATCGATGGTCATAGTACGGCCGATAACCACATCGGTCTCGAACTTAACGCCAAGGCGCTTAACGGCCTCAATCTCGCGAGCCACAACACGCTCCTTGGGCAAGCGGAACTCAGGAATACCATAGACAAGCACACCGCCCAACTTGTGGAGTGCCTCAAATACATCGACCTCGTAGCCCATCTTTGCAAGGTCAGAAGCACAAGCCAAGCCTGCAGGACCACTACCTACGATGGCTACACGCTTGCCATTCTTCTCGATAACGGGGGCAACCTCCTCGTCGCTATGAGCCAAAGCCCAGTCGCCAACAAAGCGCTCAAGTTTGCCGATAGCCACAGGCTCACCCTTGATGCCCAAGACACACGAGCCCTCGCACTGCGACTCCTGAGGACATACACGGCCACAAATCGAGGGCAACGAGCTGTCGAGGTGGATAGTGTCGGCAGCGGCACGGATATTACCCTCGGTGAGGTGGTGGATAAAGTCGGGAATATGGATATTCACGGGGCAGGCAGCAACGCAACGGGGATTCTTGCAGTTGAGGCAACGGGTAGCCTCCAACAACGCCTCCTCCTCGTTATAGCCGTAGCATACCTCCTCGAAGTTGGTGGCACGCACCTTAGGGTCTTGTTCGCGTACTGCGACGCGCGGTATCTTATTTGCCATAGCAGTTACATTTATGTTCGTAGTTCTCTGTTGCTGTTCTCTCCTGATTCTTGTACATAGCCTGACGGCGCATAGCCTCGTCGAAGTCTACCTGATGACCATCGAACTCCGGGCCATCAACGCAAGTAAAGAGGGTCTTGCCACCTACCGATACTCGGCAAGCGCCACACATACCTGTGCCATCGACCATCAAGGCGTTGAGCGATACTGTGGTCTGCAACTCCCAAGGCTTGGTTGTAAGGCAGACAAACTTCATCATAATCATAGGGCCGATACATACGCACTCGTCATATTTGCGACCCTCGACCTCTACAAGCTCCTTCATAAGGCCGGTAACCATACCCTTGTAGCCCTCCGAGCCATCGTCAGTGGCGATATGTACATTGCCCACCTTCTTCATCTCGTCGATGTAGATAAGCATATCCTTGGTTTTGGCGCCGATGATAACATCGCAATCTACGCCGTGCGCCTTGAGCCACTTAACCTGAGGATAAACGGGTGCAGTACCCACACCGCCCGCTACGAAGAGGTACTTGCGCTGGCGCAACTCCTCAAGAGGCATATGAACAAACTCTGATGGACGACCGAGGGGGCCTGCGAAGTCGGCGAGTGAGTCGCCCTCCTCCAAGGCACAAATCTTCTTTGTCGACATACCGATGGTCTGCGTAACGATGGTTACGGTGCCAGCCTCGGTATCGTAGTCGGCGATGGTAAGCGGAATACGCTCGCTATTCTCGCCACTACGAACGATAACGAACTGACCAGGCTGGGCAGCGCGTGCTACACGCTCGGCGGCAATCTTCATCTCGTAGATGTTCTCCGCCAATTTGCGTTTTTCTACAATCTTAAACATTTCGTTAGTATTAGGTTTATAATTATTTGTCTCTTCACTTCTGTTACCACACGGGTATCGCATTGACTCTAACGAGCTTCATCGGCTGAAGCATATCGTTTGTTGTCAGCGTTATGCGCCCCGTGAACGGCAGGTCGCTATCGCCGATATATGCGGGGTAGAGCCTGACGATTATCTTAAGTGTCTCGCCCGGCTTAAGCTCTGCACTCTGCTCAACAATGGCGCGTATGGCGCTTGACGATGACTCCACCTTGCGTATAAATAACGACGACTGACCCTCGTTCACTATTGTAAACGAGCGCTCCAAAAAGTCGTTAGTGCGATTTACCTCCCCAAATTTAATAATATTTTTCGGAATAACACCCCTCGGAGTCGAAATATCGTCGTATAAATCGAAATTATCTACCGCGATGGCCTGTGTCGTTACGATATGTTCCGAGACTGAGCCATCTACCGCGAAACGAAACTCATCGTTTAGAGTGCCGTAGCGTGAGCTCTCAGCCGATAGACGATAGCGAATGATAATATCGCCCGATGCCCCTGCCTCTAACCACTTGGGATAGGTTACCGTAAGTGCTCCCGATGAGCGAATGGGCGATAGGGCGATGGTGATAGCCTTGTCCGAAGAGTTGATATAGCCTATGCGCTCCTCTATGGCCTTGCCGTGCTCGATATAGGTGAAGGTGTGGTGGTTGGTCGTAAGGCGCAAGCCTCCGCCCATATCGAAGGGGTATAGCTCCTCGACACTCTTGTCGCGTGGCGTAACCTCGCCAACAAGGCTAAGGCGTATATCGCCATCGAAGTCCGTAGTGCGAAGATATACCGTGCGGTCGATACGGCCGGGACGGTTCATCGGGTCAAAGCGAATATCGAGCGTTGTGCTCTCTCCCGCTGCGATAGGTTTGCGGTCAAAGGCTACAGAGGTACAACCACACGAGGTGATAACATCGACTATTGCTACAGGCTCCGTGCCGCTGTTCACCGCCTCGAAACGGCAGACTACCGAGCCACCATCCTCCCGGATATGCCCATAGTCGCCCACCGTGGAGTGAAACTTAAGCGCACTCTCTCGCTGTTGCGCCTCGACCGCTGAGGGTAGAAGGGCAATGGCGAGGGCTACAAATATATATAATAGGCGGTGTTTCATATTACAAAGATATTGTTTTCGGGCGGTTTTTTGGCATAATGCACATTTTTTTTGAAAATTTTTGCAAAAATATTTGCAGAATAAAAAAAATGCCTTACCTTTGCACCGCAATCGAAAGATAACGGTTCTTTTACAATGCCTGAATAGCTCAGTTGGTTAGAGCACATGACTGTTAATCATGGGGTCCTAGGTTCAAGTCCTTGTTCAGGCGCTAAGTGCGAGGGACGCACAATGCTGGTAGCAAACTGCAGAGGTGAGGCGAAAGCCAAGCCGAAGATAAGCAGACGATGCGGTCGAGCTTCTTAAAAAAGATGACAAGACTCTTAAAAAACTTATCGAAAAATTTGCAGAATAAAAAATAATGCTTACCTTTGCAGTCCCAAGCCTTACAAAACGGGAGCATAGCTCAGCTGGTTCAGAGCATCTGCCTTACAAGCAGAGGGTCAGGGGTTCGAATCCCTTTGCTCCCACAACCATAAGCCACTCAGTTTTCTGAGTGGTTTTTTTGTTTCTACACTTTGAGTCAAGTAGTGTCGAAGGCAATTAAAGAAGGGTAGTTAAAGAGTTATGCGCGCTCCGCACTAAAGAGTAGAAACGTATCGATTATACCCCTCTCTACCCTCACTCATTTAACCACCCTTAACAAGTCAATGGCCAATAGGCCTACTCCCATACCCTACTTACAGCGGCATAACGTTCATCGACCTTTGCCCAGTCTATAACGTGCCACAAATCCTCCACGGCATCCTTACGTGCATTACGATAGTCGAGATAGTAGGCATGTTCCCACACGTCGATAGCCAAAAGTGGCGTGAGGTCATCGGTAAGTGGCGTGCCAGCATTCTGCTTCGATATGATATACAATCGGCCATCCCTATCCGCCGCGAGCCACACCCAACCAGAGCCAAAGAGCGATGTAGCAGCCGTAGTCATACGTCGTTTGAGGTCGTCGAGCGAACCGAACTCCTCATCTATGGCACGGCGTAACATACCCGAGGGATGGTGCTTAGCCTTGGGCGATAGCTGCTCGAAGAAGAATACATGGTTCCACGCCTGCGCAGCGTTGTTAAATATCGCGCCATCGCTACCGAGGACTATCTCCTCCAGCGGCATCGCCGCATAGCGCGTGCCCTCGGTGAGTTCCGCAAGCTTTGCCACATAGCCAGCATAGTGTTTATCGTGGTGGAAGTGCAACGTCTCGGCCGAGATATATGGCTCGAGAGCGTCGTAGGCATAGGGCAGCTCGACAACGGCGAGTGCCAGTGTTGCAAGTGTTGTCATCGTCATAATGCGAAATATTTAAGGTTAACACCCTATGCCATACAACAATAGAGCCAAAGAGACATTTTACCCTTTGACTCTATTATCAAGCTATGTGTCAGTATGCTACGTTACTCTGCTTGGTGCAAGATAACACGCTCGATGGCACGCTCACATACAGGGCAGAAACGCTCGGCAGAATTATTACGCATGCGGCAGATATCCGTAGGACGATAGATACCCTTCGAGCGGTAACCACCACCCTCATATACGCCAACGGTGTAGGCCTTCGTACGCTCGGGAGTGACAGTCGTGGGCACCTCTACACCCTCCTCAACCATATCAGCCCACTTCGACTCGAAGTCGACAAGTGTAGTGATGTTGGGCTCCCAAGGCTCGTGGGCCACAGAGTGCATCTCGTCGTTATCCAAGTTTCCCTCATAGAAATACTCATCACCGAGGCCTCCGAACGAGTGACCAAACTCATGCACCACCACAGGGCGGAATGCAGGGTGATGCGCCGTGGTGAGTGTGTATGAGTTATATATACCGCCACCGCCATACGTATCGGTATTTGCCAAGATGATAAAGTGCTCACATGGGATGTTAGTCACAAGATCATACATAGCATATACATTACCCGACGTGAGATAACGCTCCATATAGAATGTCATAAAGTTTGAACCCACTGCCGTCTCGCGCCACGCCTCATCCTGCGGAACGCTCACGTTGCTATCACGCGAGGGGCTCTGCACAGCTATAAAGTTAAACTTGTCGCTATGGCTCTTGAAGGGCTCGTATGCAAGGATCTCATCCGCAGCAATACGCGCATCTGCCATGAACGTATCCATCTCATCGGCGGTATAACCCTCGGCAAGTATCACAACGTCGATGCACTCCTTCGAGTCACCGCCCTGGTGCAGGTAGCTAAAGGGCAGAGGCTGTTGTTTCGAGCAATCGCGTATAAGCACATCCTCAGGGTCGATATTGTGGCGTAGCAATGCTCCCACCTCACCAGTATTTGTGCGAAGCACAAGCTCAGCAACAGCCTTACGCTGGGGCATAGGGGCGAGCAACGTAAACTCGAAGCTATGCGCTGCACTCTTAGCCTCGGGCGTGGTTATCCACTCCTGGAAAAGCGACGAAAACGAGCTCTTATATATCACCTCGCCACTCTCCGCATCGTACAACGTAAGATCGCCATTACCACGCAATGGCACGCTTGTAAGGTTTATGCGACGACCCCACCAGTTATCCGTTGATGAAAGGCCACGAAGAGCCACGAACTGCTCGTCTGCATTGCCTGCAAACGTATAATCAACGCGAAGTGTAGCGTCATCGAAGTTGTCTAAAAAACTCTGTGCAAACAGAGCCGTAGAGCTAATAATAGCTACGGCAAAAACTAATAATTTTCTCATATACGGTTAGTTAGATTATTTATCACTCTTATCACCAAAACCTAAGTCATCCTTAGATTCATCCTTATCAGGGCCACCCCATAGGAATATCTGCGACTCGGTACCCTCCCTTAGACGGCCTATATTCTTGCGATGTGTAATCACCAATAGTATTGCCACAACCCACGAGAAGATGATAAACGGCACGCTCTCGAACGGAGCCGCAGGGTTGTATGTCATAGTCGAGAATATCATCACGAAACATGGATAGCAACAGCCAGCCACCATCGAGGCCAACGACACATAGTGCCAGATGGCAAATACCACGCACCACACGCCGAAGCATAGCAGCAAAATGGGGGCATAAATACCGGTTCCAGCACCCAATAGCGTAGCTACACCCTTGCCACCCTTGAAGCCAGCGAAGATGGGATATATATGTCCGATAACCACGGCTACGGTGGCAATGATACGTAGATTTATTAGCCACGCATCGCTCACAGCCTCATCATAACGCATCAGCGAGGTGAGAATAACCGCAACAAAGCCCTTGAAATAGTCGATGATAAACACGGGCAGCGCAGCACGCTTACCCAATACTCGCAACATATTTGTCGTACCAGCATTTTTACTTCCATGCTCGCGAATATCTATGCCATAATATTTTTTTCCGATCCACACCGCACTCGGTATCGATCCCAACAAATAGGCAACAACGATTATAGCGATGGCACTAAGCCATGTCAATACTGTCCACTCTCCCATATATACGTTTATTTCTTTAATTTTCAGCGCTTTGTCATACAGCCACTACACGCCATGATATACAAAGATAAGAATAATATCGCGAATAGCAAATTTTTATGCGCCATAGTTGCATTTCTCTCGGCTATCTATTGGCGGTGGCTCAGAGCTCGGAGAAAGAAAAAAGAGAAAATTTAGTTGCAGATTTCAAAAAATTGCGTAATTTTGTTTTATAAAATTACATAATTGCATATTTATGAAACTACAACTTAACTTTGCAAACCTTACAACCTCAGTTAAAGAGTCTGTAACAGATTGGCATTGGTGGTCATCTATTGGTCAGATTGTCTTTGGTTGTTTTCTTGTAGCCGTCGCCTTCGTTGTCTTTATCAACCCTTACGACCTCGTACCTGGAGGTATCTACGGTTTGGCTCTCGTACTCCACAACCTATTCCCCTCAGTGCAAGTAGGTACTTTTGGTTATATGTTCGATGTGCCATTGATTCTCACCGCCCTAATACTCTTTGGCGGCACGTTTGGCGGTCGCACAATATTTGCATCGTTCCTCACACCAGGTATCATGAATATCCTCGACTACATAGTCTACCCTAACCAGGCGGCTATTGAGGCTCTCGACCCCACCCTGCTTCTTGGTGGCACAGTCGATCTCTCACAGCATCTTATGCTTGCCGCTATCATTGGTGGTTGCTTCAGTGGTGTGGGCGTAGGTGTGGTTATCCGCAATAATGCCGCAACAGGTGGTACGGATATTACCGGCATGTTGCTGCATAAGTTCGCTAAGATGAAGTTCGCCAACGGCGTACTCCTCTCGGATGCAGTCATCGTACTCAGCGGTCTTGTAGTTATTGGCTTCGGCGTGGGTCTACCCGAGGGTAAAGAGGCACAGGGACTACTTCTCTCGCTCTACTCAGCAGTATGTATCTTCGTAAATGCCAAGGTTTTGGGCTACACGATTGACGGTGCATCACGCGATAAGCTCCTCTACATCATCTGCGAAGAGCACTCTGCCGCTATGCGCGAGTATATCCTTCACGAGTTGGGTCGTGGCGGTACATACATCAAGGCTAAGGGTATGTACACCGACCGCGACAAGGAGATGATCTTCCTCGTTGTTAACCGCAAGGAGGTACGCAACGTTCAGCACAAGATCAAGGAGTTCGACCATAAGGCATTTGTGGTTGTCACCGATGCTTACGACACCTTCGGCGAGGGCTTCAAGCCATTCCCCGAGGAGAATGGCATGCCCACTGAATAAACATTCTGCGCGGCTCAAAAATGAGCCGCGCTATTTTGAATATAAACATCGTCTATGAGTATTAACTATAACAACTTGAGACCGCTCACGGGTAGCGGCCGCAAGTTATATATCGAGACCTACGGTTGCCAGATGAACGTCGGCGACTCGGAGATTGTGGTCTCAATCATGCAGGAGGAGGGCTTTCGCTATACCGAGAGCCTGGAGGAGGCAGACATCGTTCTAATCAACACATGCTCTATCCGCGACAACGCCGAGCAGCGTATCTGGGGTCGTCTGAGCGAAATGCGCCGCATGCGCAAGCAGAAGCCATCGCTCATCATCGGCATCATCGGCTGCATGGCCGAGCGTCTAAAGGAGGAACTCACAAAAGGTGGCACGGGCGTAGATATCGTTGCAGGCCCCGATGCCTATCGTGACCTTCCACGCCTCGTTCGCGAAGTCGACAACGGAGCTACGGGCGTGAACGTCGAACTCTCGAAGGAGGAGACCTACGCCGAGATTGCACCCGTGCGTTTGGACAAGAATGGCGTGAGTGCCTTTATCGCCATTATGCGTGGTTGCAATAACTACTGCTCATACTGCGTTGTGCCCTACACTCGCGGCATTGAGCGCAGTCGTGATGCCGAGACCATCATCTCGGAGGCTCGCACGCTCTTCGAGAATGGCTACCGCGAGGTGACTCTCCTCGGCCAGAACGTAAACTCATACCGCACAGGCGAGGTAGACTTCCCCGAGCTGTTGAAGCGCGTGGCCGAGATATCACCCCTCTTGCGTGTTCGCTTTGCCACATCACATCCCAAGGATATCAGCGACAAGCTCCTTGAGACTATGGCCTCGATGCCCAACATCTGCAAGGCCATCCATCTACCCGCACAGTCGGGCTCGTCGGAGATGCTCAAGCGCATGAATCGTAAATATACGCGCGAGTGGTACTTGGAGCGTGTGGCCGCGATCCGTCGCTACATGCCCGACTGCGCCATCACCACCGACCTCATCGCAGGCTTCGCGCATGAGACAGAGGAGGAGCACAAGGAGACTCTGACACTTATGCAGGAGGTGGGCTACGACTTCGCCTATATGTTCAAGTACTCGGAGCGCCCAGGCACCTTTGCCCAGCGTAACCTCGGTGACGACATCCCCGAGGATGTCAAGACACGCCGCCTGACAGAGATTATCAACCTCCAGAACCACCTCTCGGAAGAGAGCAACAAGCGCGACGTGGGCAAGGAGTTCGAGATTCTCGTTGAGTGTACGTCGAAGCGCAGCGACGAGCAGCTCTCTGGCCGCACTTCGCAGAATAAGATGGTTGTCTTCGACCGCGGAGATCACAAGATTGGTGACTACGTGAAGGTTCGCATCACGGGATGTTCGTCAGCAACGCTCTTTGGCGAGGAGATACGATAATCCTATCGACACAACAGATACGCCCACAAGGAGAACCTTGTGGGCGTACTTATTTTTATATAATAGAGTTACTCATCTACTTCAGAGCCTCGATAAGGAGCGGCCTTAGTACCGATGCCCATACTCTATAACCTTCGCGGTTAACATGTAGTTGGTCGCTCTCGAAGTAGCCATTGTCCACGCTACCATCGGCCTTAAGTATCGGGGTATTCACATCCACAAAGGTCACGCCCTCGGTATGTGCCGCATAGTCCGCCATAATATCATTAAACAGGCGGTGCTCCTGGCGCTTTGCTGCCCTACTCTCGTTGAACTTAATCGAGAGAATATATATCGGACACCATGGATAATCGGCCTTCAGACGCTCCACAAGCAGACGATAGAGGTCGAAGAGCTCCGTGGGATATAGGTCGCGGCCAAAGCCTCCGAGGTCGTTGTCGCAGTAAAAAACAAAGGCGCGTGGGCGGTAGTCATCAACCACAGTATCGTAATAGTAATGAATATCACGCAACATAGCACCACCATAGCCACGGTTTACAACCTTTAGCGGAGCCATATCCTCCTCAAGCGTGCGCCACAGACGTATCGACGAACTGCCAAAGAATAACACATCGCACTCCTTATCCTCACTCTTAGCCCTCTGGCGTAGCTCCTCGACATCGCTTTTATCGTAGCGCATAATCCACTCCATATCATCGGCATAGTCCACCCGCAGCGATGAGGTTATAACGTATTCTTTGCCCTTACCCTCTTTCACCACCACACCTCCAACATACTCACCACGGCTAAGCGTTCGTGAACTTGCACAGCCACTAAGCAATATTACAAGTGCTATAAATAATCCTAATCGTCTCATACCATCTGATTTTTTAGTTCTTTGATTTGTAAAGTTAGTGATTATTATTGAAATAGACAAAAGAGGATGTGATATCGAAAAAAAATTGTAAATTTGCGGAAAGTGACGCATCAGCACTTAATGAGAATAATCACTAAAACGATTATTATGACAAACGCGATAGACAGAATACTATACTCGCTAATACTCCTCGCGCTACTAATCGTAGGATGTACCAATGCCACCACCGATGAGGACGGAGCTTCAGGCACGACGAATAAGGGCGAGATTGAGATTAGCCTAAGTGCTACGATTGATGCACGTGAGATGCCACACCCAAAGCACGTATTCGCAGATGGCGACAACATCGGCATCTACGCCATAAACTACAATGGCACAACATATAGCGGCCTGTCAAGCCAGGGTAATCAGGCCGATAATGTCGCATACACCTACGATGGCGACAACGACTGCTGGTCATCCGATATTGGTGCATACTACCGTAATGCGCAGACTAACGTAGACATTATTGGCTACTACCCCTATATGGAGATTGCGGATGCCTGCAACGTACAGACCACGGTCACATGCGACCAGTCGACAGCCGAGGGCTACGCTATGGCTAACCTGCTATGGACTAAGCAGCGCAACATAACACCCACAGCGAACGATATCGAGCTCACATTCAGTCCTATGCTTACGAGTATCGAACTAAAACTCGTTCGTGGCAAGGAGTGGAGCGACGAGGAGTGGAACTCCACGACAAAGAGTGGCGCAGTACGTAACATGCTAACCGACATAAAGTTTAATCTTACGTCTGGTAAAGTTACGGTCATCTCGGATGGTGCATCGAGCGATATAGCCATGTATCTCGACAGTGATAGCCTACATGCCATCGTAGCGCCACAGAGCATTAAGGCTGGTGTACAGCTATTTAAGGCAACCGTTGATGGTTTTACATACAACTTCAAATTATCTAACAATCAACACTTTGAGGCGGGAACACACTACACCTTTGAACTTATCATCGACAAGCAGTCGGGCATACCGCCATCCGTAGGCAACAAGCTCACGGGCGATATTATCGGCACTCGATACTCAGTCGATTACACCACATCGGCACGCAGCGAGACGGTGAACACTAAGGCTAACCTCTTTGATGGCGACCTTACCACCTTCTTCGCCTCCTACGACCGCTCTAATACTTGGGCAGGCCTCGACCTCGGTACGCCACACGTTATCACTCGCATAGGCTATGCCCCACGTCCCACGCAGCCCTCGCGCGTGGTAACAGCACTTATCGAGGGTGCGAACAAGCCCGACTTTAGCGATGCTCTACCCATCTATATCATCAGCGAGGCTGCACCCGAAAATGAGATGACCTACGTCGACGTGAGCTGCTCGCGCGGTTTCCGCTACGTGCGCTATGTCACGCCCAACGACAAGCGTTGCAACCTCGCCGAGTTGGAGTTTTACGGCACGGAGGGCGAGGGCGACGACAGCCGACTATACCAGCTTACAAACCTCCCGACCATTGTCATCAACACCGACAATGCCGCCGACATAGTATCCAAGGAGGTGGAGCTTAACAGCCATGTCTACATCATCTCCAACGATGGACGCGAGCTACTCTCCGACAGCGAAACTGCGGTGCGTGGCCGTGGCAATGCCAGTTGGGATTTCCCGAAGAAGCCCTATCGTCTTAAATTTAGCGAGAAGCGCAGCCCACTGGGTGCTCCAGCCAAGGCTAAGAAGTGGACGCTGCTTAGCAACTACGGCGACAAGACCCTTATGCGTAACATATTAGCCTTCGAGCTAAGCCGTCGCCTCGGCCTCGAATATACCCCCTTCTGTCAGCCCGTAGACCTTATCCTTAATGGCGAATATAAAGGATGCTACCAGCTCTGCGACCAAATAGAGGTAGATGAGAATCGCGTGGACATTACCGAGATGAAGAAAACCGACACATCGGGCGACAACCTGAAGGGCGGCTACCTCATCGAGATTGATGCCTACGCCTACAACGAGGCGTCGATGTTCGCCTCATACTATGGCACGCCCGTTACAATCAAGTCGCCCGACGACGAGGATATAACCTACGAGCAGAGCAACTACATATCGAACTTCTACAACGCCCTGGAGAGTGCTGTTTTTGCCCACGACCTCACCGACACGGAGAATGGTTATCGCAAATATCTCGACGTGGATAGCTTCCTGCGCCACTTTATCGTTGGCGAGTTCTCGGGTAATACCGACACCTACTGGAGCGTATATATGTACAAGGATCGCACGAGCGACCAGCTCTACGTCGGCCCCGTGTGGGACTACGACCTTGCCTTCGAGAACGATATACGCACCTACCCCATAAACTCGCTCGACGACTACATCTACGCCATACGAGGATCAGTAGCGAGCGATGCCGTGCGTAAGATGGTTGACCGCATCGTTAAGAACGACCCATTAGCACACGCACAACTCATTGATATATGGGATGATGCACGCCATGGTGGCATTGACAACACGTTGCTTGACTATGTTGACGAGACTGCTGCACTACTCAACGAGTCACAGAAACTCAATTTTTTGCGCTGGCCAATACTTAACCAGTGTGTCCACCAGAACTTCCAGGCCTTAGGCTCATACGAGGCCGAGGTTGAGACCGTACGCAATTACATAGAACAGCGCTTCGAGACACTTGATAGGATTATAAAACGATAAAAAACAAGATTGCGGCTACCTCGGTAACCGCAATCTTTGTTTCTATAGGTTTAAGGCTACTCCCAACCAGTCAGACGTGCAAACTCCTCAATGACGATGCGCGCCATCTTCTCCTGACCATAGCGATTGGGGTGCTCCGAAGCACCGAGGTCGGTGGTATTGTTATATACGTTGCACGAGATGTCGGCCATTGCCGCATTGGAAATTGTTGCAACCATCTCCTTCACGCACTCAACAGCGTATGGCGAGTGTACCACGCACAACACTGGAAGCTCTGCTTGCCACTCGGCGCGTAGACGCTCGATAAGGGTACGATAACCCTCCACATACTGCTCCTCGGTAGGCTGAGGCATAGTACTAAAGTCGTTCGTACCCAACGTGATAACTATTGCATCGGGGCGATAGGGACTATTGTCAAAGTCCCAGTCGATAAATGGCTCCTCGTCGTAGGCGCGGAACACACGCGCACTCATCGTGAGCGTAGGGTCGGATA
>CALBKP010000116.1 GCA_937895825.1 uncultured Alistipes sp.
CCGTACGTTCAGGATTAAACCTAGTAAAATCAAGGGTTTCGGGACGTGAAGTTGTGGTTTGACACAACTTTGACACAAGAAATAAAAGAATGGACCAATTACTCGAAAGGGTAGTTGGTCTTTTTTATAATTTCCGGTGCAGAAATAATTTGGAATTTATGTATCCAATCAAAAATTACCCCCATGAGGGTGGTAACAAAGAAAATCAGCTCATGTTATAATTTAGAAAGCAAGAGGGGATATGAGTTATTTCATCAGATTGGAGAGAGATATGAAGGAAAAAAACACCAGGGAGTTGGAATCCGTATTGTAGGCAAAACGGTGGATGAAGACAGTTTTTGGGGAAGTGCCATTTTGCTTTATTGTGAAAACAATTCCGGAAAAAATGTCAGTATTTCTGCGGAAGAAATGTCGATTAACGGATACATGATGACGGCCTATTTCTCCAGTACGATATACGACGGGAAGATGTCAATGGATACGATTACCATTCTTTCTTCGGAATTGGAAGAAAACGGTATTACATCCATTGAAGAGGTAGAACTCAGATTTCATATTTATGATGCAGATTCCTATTCCACTATAGCGGATTCCGATTATGTAACATTTTCGGCCGAGTAAAAACAAAAAAGAAGAAAAGTCTATGAAATTCCAGATGATTACAAGGGGCCTCATGGCGGCATTTATGGTTTTCTCCATGGTAGCATGTAGCAACGAGGAGCCCGCGCCTAAGCCCGACAACCCACCTGTGGAGGAGAAGGAGCCTACGGTGGCGATTGAGATCGGCGAGATTACGATGAACGCCATATCTTTTACCATTGAGGCAACCGATGCTCAGAGCATCACCTATCTCATTGCAGAGGGTGTGGTTGCTCCCGATGCGGCGAAGGTCCTTGCGGAGGGCGTTAAGGCCGAGACTGGCAATATTACCTGCTCGGAGCTAAAGCCCAGCACTGACTACTCGATAGCCGTTGTGGCTGTAAATGTAGAGAAGCAGGCATACGCTTCGACTGGTGTAAAGACCGAGGATGTTCCAATGCCGGAGGTCACCGTATCTTTACGCGAGGGTAGCATTGCAGAACACTCATTCAGTTTCTTTATCACATCTACTGAGGCCGATGTATTGAAGTGGGTATGTATCGAGGATGGCTCGCGTGATGTGACAGCAGCGCAGGTAATTGCAAATGGTACGGTAGCAGAGGCAAATGTCGAAAGTGAGGTTGTGGTTGATAATCTTGAGCCTAATACATCGTATGCCGTATACGCTGCTGCTACGTGCGATATCGAGGGTTTTGAGCCAGTTATCTCGGAGAAACTCGTGATTAAAACAGCCGAGCCACAGCCAGTAGGCTACAACCTGTCGGATACTACTACGGCTACAGCCAACAAACTCAGTTCGTCGCTTGATAACTACTTCATTACCTTTGCCGATGAGGCTAATGGCTACACGTTGCGTTGCGACTTCTATACTGCTGTAGGTGACTATCTTCCTTCGGGCGAGTATACATTAGGTGAGGTTGCAGATGGTGCGCTGAGTAAGAACTATACTACGTTTATGTTTACTCCTTCTGATAGTCAGATGACTACATTTGAGCGTGGTAGTGTGTCTGTGTTGGCTACGCCTAATGAGGAGACTCGCGAGGTGCAGTACTCGTTTAATGGACTACTCTACTTCTCTAACGGTGACTTCGTAACTATTGACTATAACGGCCTTGTAGAGGGCATTATGCTTCCTGAGCCTACTCCTGAGATACCAGATGTTCCTGAGGGCGCAACGGTGTTCACTCCTGATATTGAGGTTAAACAACCTGTACGTTTACATACCCCATCCCTTGTGCCAGGTGAGTACTATATGAAGTTCTACGACAGTAATTGGAATGAGCTCGTGCTTGACATTATGCTTGACCCTGCGATATGTAACGATGGTAACGATGCTCTTCCTGCTGGTCGCTACACCATGGAGGATGGCACTATTGATAGCTATAGTAACGTTGCACTCTATAACCCAAATTTTTCGGAGAACTTTACCGAGGCTGAACTTGTCGTAAGCGTAGAGGGTTTGGAGTATGAGTTAACGTTTATAGGTACTGCCGGTAGCGGTTCAACAGCTAAGACGTTCTATATGTACTACAAGGGCGAGATTCAGGATATGGTATTATCAGAATAAAGTGTGTATAATTAAAATATAATTTCTATGAAAAGATTTGGATATATCGTAATGATGGCGGCGATGGTTGTTATGGCTGTCACTGCATGTAAGAAGGATGTTCCACCACAGGGTGACGACAAGACTCCGACGGTGAAGATTGAAACTAAGAGTGTTGGAGCTACGAGCGCTACATTTACCATCACTGCTACCAATGCCGAGGATGTATACCTCTATTGTAGCGAGGCGGATGCCACGGCCGAAGATGTCAAATCTAAGGGCACAAAGGTAGAGGGCAATGAGGCAACAATCGACAAACTTAATGCGAATACCGCATATACGGCATATGCCTTAGCCGTGAATGGTGATAAGCAAGCTATTGCCAACGTTGAGTTCACCACCACCGAGGACGATGCTCCATTTGAGGGTTACGACCTTGACAAACTTGTCTCGGCCGTATATCGTACCGATAATGAGGCGGTTGCAGGTAACTATGAGGTTACATTTGGCAATACAACAAAAATGGAGTGGGAAGGTGATATGCAGGTATTCTTGGATCTTTACAACGTAGCTGACAGCGACCCTATTAACCCTGTGCTTCCAAGTGGAACATACGAGCCAAACTCAGACTACTCGGCGTTTAGCTACAGCCCAAGCGACTCTTATGTTGATATTGTTGTAGAGGGTGGCGAGCTTGTATCTTCACCCATTATGGGTACTGTTACAGTTGAGCGTACTGGCCCAACCTATACAATCACCGTAGTTGGAACACTTATGTTGCTCGACGATATGGAGTTCTCGGCACGTTATACAGGCACTATGCAGTTCGTGCAGGGTGGCACTTCGGCATACGAGTTCTTCGATAAAGATTTTGAGGTAACACCTAAGGAGGCTCAGATGCGCTACTGGGGTGGCTGGTTCTATCCATTTGCCGATGACGTGGGTATCGAGATGTTTGACGGCGACTTTGACTCAAATGGCTCTATGACACGTGGCTATTACGTACATATCAGTCGCGTTATGATGCCTAAGTATGCCGACTACAATGCAGAGTATGTGCCATTGGCGGAGGGCGTATATGAGGTTGCTGTGTTGCCCGAAGCAAATTATTGTCTGCCGTACGCTATTGAGTATGGACGTGTCGAAGATCTCTTCGGCGACAAGCACTTCGTAGGCTCGTATATTACATATGCTGATGGCGACACCAAGAGAGTTGCCATTATCACAGGTGGCACTATGACGGTGGAGCATAGTGGCGATGATTATACTATTACGGCTGACTTTGTAGCTGAGAACGGAGTTAAAATTAAGGTCAACTACTCTGGAGAGCTCATCGTAGGAAACTTCAACGACAACGATTCAACCATGCCTGAGCGCCCATATACCACGCTTACAGAGGATCACACCTATAACTTCCCAAGCGAAACTACATATAGCGCCTTTTGCATCGGTGAGTATATGGCGAAGGGGTACGACCTATGGTTTATCACCATTATGGGCTATAATAATAGCTATCCTGATGGCTATGGAGATATGTTTACAACGGAGCTTTTGGTAGAGTCGGGTGGTGCTCGCGATAAGATGCCTACGGGTACTTATAACATAGCACTTGAGGTTAAAGACCACACGATGTTCCCTGGCATTGTCGACTATGCAGGTAATATCTTTTTCACCTGGTATGGCGATCTCACGCCTGATGCTGAGGGTTATTCAAGCCAGGTGGCGCCTATCGTATCGGGTACGGTTACTGTTGAGGAGGTAGAGGATGGCGACTGCCGTTTTGTGTTCGACCTTGTGGACGATGCGGGCAATAATATTACTGGCGAATGGAGTGGTGCTGGTGAAGCCATCGACCTTTCAGGTAATGTCTCAAGCCTTGCGGCTGCCCCACTTGCTTTAAGAAGATAATCGCTCTGTTATTATGGTTAAGCCCATCTGCGTAAATCGTAGGTGGGCTTATCTATTGTGATTATAAATGTAATGTCCTGAGTGGAAACTCATTTCAGAATATATTAGCATCTATGTTATGGCATTAATATTTAATTATTACTGCCCGATAGGAGTTTGAGTAGCTGATACAAGATGAGCTCGATAGCTGTATAATGGCTGTCGAGCCTATCATTTACCCTCCTCCTATGCAAATAGGTTTAGTTGTGCGGGCGGTTTTCGGAGCCTCTGATATGTTCTACCAAAGCTTTACCCACCCCTAAAAAAGACAATAAAATTATATTGAATAAAAATTCATGTTATTCCAAAATAGCGGATATAATGGTATATTCTCACCCCCTATTTCGTAAGATTATATGTCGCATTTTTGCATGAATATTGAATAAAATCTTCTGTTGTTGTGTCTTAATTTACAGTGATATACGTGATATTATTGCAATGTGTGTCAACATTGGTATCTGCAAACATGGAAATATCTTCTTATGGTGTAGGTGTAGCTGATCATTGCGATATTACATATTGACAAATATTGGACTATTTTTACATCAGAGTATCTAAAGCATGCGATAAAATCAGAAAAAATTATGGCAGAAATGTTTTGAATTGACCGAAAATTTATATCTTTGCTTATACAAAGGCTAACACGATAATCCTGATTGAAATGTGCGTATTATTACCATATTCTCCTTTTGTCAACCTATTAAAAACGCATAGGGGGGGGTATTTTGCTCATTATCAAGTAGTTACGCGCGTCAATCAAGCAACCCTAAATTTTCTTATTTTTCCACACCGCCTGTCACGTATTCGTGGCGGGACGTACTCGTTTTGTCTCTGCCCCTAAGTCCTCAATTTTGAGGAGTTTGCCAATTTAGACGAAGTGCGACGGTTGATATGTAAATTTAAATTACCAAACACAAAATTTAATAATTATTAACATTTAACAATTTTAACATGAAAAGATTTTTTGTTTTTGCGGCAATGATGCTTGGTTTGGCATCATGCCAGAACGAGACCAACATCTTCGGTGTTAATGTTAACACCAACGAGAAGGCGGTTAAGTTTACAGTAAACGTTGTAGCTCCTACGCTTGACGAGACTCGTGTAGCTGACAAGGGTTACCTTGATAGTGGCAAGGGCGCTATTGAAAATCAGGTTTTGGCAAGCGATAATGTTACCTTGCGTTATATCCTTGATATTTACGATGCTAACGGCAAGCGTTCTAAGGAGCGTTACACCGAGTTCGCTGATGATAAGACTGTAACATTTGAGCCTGTTCTTATCCCTGGCCGTGAGTACACATTTGTTGTATGGGCTGATATCGTGAAGAAAGATGATCAAGGTGAGTGGGTGAACGACCTTTACAATGTGGAGGACCTTGCTAAGGTAACTATCAATGAGGCTAACTGGAAGCCTATGGATGAGACTCGTGATGCTTACACTGGCTTCACTGTAGTTGAGGAGCTTCCCGCTACTGGTGATATTAAGGTTAACCTAACTCGTCCATTCGGTAAGCTCCGTATCATTACTGAGGATATGAAAGCTGTGGGCGATCTCCATGTTTCTCCCGACTATGCGATTGTAGAGTATAAGGGTGTATCTGTATATTCATTCAACGCTTTGGATGGTACTTACACAGCTGCTAATGCGACATTGGCTAAGACTCACGCTATGTTTGAGATCGTTAACTACAATTCAAATGTAGAGAACAAGTCTATGACCCTCTTTACCGACTACTTCTTCGCTCCTAATGAGGAGGTGGCTTTGGGTAACTTTACATTGAAGGTGTACGATACCAATGCTCAGGACGCAAATACACAGGAGTATACCACTCTTATTACTTCAACACCTTTCGCCACTAATATTCCTGTTAAGCGTAACACTCTTACCACGATTAAGGGTAATCTTTTGACTACTAATACTGGCTTTACTGTTACAGCTGAGGTTAATGACGTATTTACTGGTGGTGAGGTAATTTACGACGAGAATGGTATTAAGCTTAATTAATTACAAAACCTTCTAAATAGACTCGGGGTGGTAGGCGACTACACCTCACCACCCCGATCTTTTTTACCCTCTCGGGGCCGAGCCCCGCAACGCAGCAGAGCAGACCGTCTGTTGCGGTAATATGAAACAAGTGGTCTGTAAATCTTCGGAACGATAAGTATATGAGAAACCTATTTGCCATATTAACACTCGTTGTCGCGCTGGTTGGTTGCGACAAGTCGCACGACGAAAACGGCGGCTTGAATGTTAGCATTGATGGCGCAGTAACAACCACCATAAACGTCTCGGTCGACGAGACGAGTAGTCGCGCAGTGGCGGGAGAGGATAGTGCGGTTGGCGTATTTGAGAATGGTATATTGAATGGCGATGATGTCACTATGCGATATATCATGCAGATATTTATTGACGGAGAGCAGGCTACGAAGTATATCGAATATAGCGACGGCAACAGCGTTGCATTTAACCCAGAACTTGTACCCAACCGCGACTATAAGTTTGTGGTATGGGCAGATGTTGTAACCAAGAGTAGCGGTGCTACGGAGTTTAGCAACGTGGATAACCATTACAACACAGGAGACTTAACCAATATCACCCTCAAGGGCGATTGGAATGCTATGGACGAGAGCCGCGATGCCTTCACGGGCTTTGCCGAGGAGGACAATTTCGCGTGCGACCACAACGTAAACATCAAACTCACCCGCCCCTTTGCCAAGTTACGAATAGTGGCAAAAGATATGGACAAAACAGCTGCAATTCCCGTGAGAGGTGAGGTGAGATATACCACTTTAAGTTGTGCAGGATTCAATGCTGTCACAGGAACAGCAATACAGGGTACATCACTTTCAGGTACTACGCACGACTATACAATAAAGACATACGCTGATAGCTCAGACGATAACTATATTCTCTTTACCGACTATATCTTCGCCTTGGATGATGATACGATTGATCTCATGTTCATGTTCTACGAGGATGGAGTATCTTATCCAATCTTGAACAAGGTATTTACAGCCGAAGATGTTGAGGTAAAGCGTAACCATATAACCACTATTAAGGGAACGTTTATGACTGGCGACGAGTTAGTAGTTGGTAATGAAGATATAACCGTAACACCATGGGGTGATGGCGGTGAGGTTCTAATTCCGGGAATTGTTCAATAGTAGTAGAGATGAAGAATTGGCCTATATATATGACTATTGTGTTATTGGGCGCGCTATCATGCTCAAAGAGCGAGAATTTGCCCGTAGCACAAGATAATATGATACAGTTGGAGGTGGTAGATATGCCATCTACTCAGACTCGTGCTCATGTGTTTAATGATAAAGCGGATGTTGTCGCTGAGGGTGAGTTTGCACTCAGTGCATACTTTAAGGATAATAATGCCGAGTACTTCACCGATGCATGGGTGTACTACTTCGTCTCGGACGATGGATTGGCCCGCTGGCGTTTCCGTGATGTGGTTAATCAGGACTATCTGATTGACCTCTACTGGCCAGATGGCGTGGTGGACTTCATGGCCTACGTGCCTCGTAAGCTTGAAGAGTGCGCTGCTACGATTAGCAATCTATCGTATGACTCGACGGCAGGAAATGGTATTTCGTTCGACGCAACAACAAATGCTGTGATTAACGATAGAACCGAGCAGGAGCGCGAGCAGGAGAATGCTAAATCGGAGTTTATGTTTGCCACACATTTGAATCAGAGTAAGTCGACTGGCGGCATGGTAAAACTGCGTTTTGTTCACCCATTTGCGGCTGTTAAGTTCCGTCTGCATCAGTCACATCGCGATTTGGTGATCAATAGCATCACACTTCACGGCCTTGATAGATCGGGTTCGTTTAAGTGCGATGCAAGCACCTATGAGCCATATAAGGCTGGTAACAACGGTCAGGATTATATCACGTACAGCAATTGGACTACAAACAATAGCGGAGAACTCACAGTCAATCTGTCGAAGAGCGTTCCCGGCGATATTAACTATCAGTCGCAGATTGGCGGTCCATATATGGTTATTCCACAGTCGTTGGATGATATTAAGCTTAGCGTGAATTATTCTTGGAACTCGGAGACCAAGCAGTCGGCTCAGTTCTCTATCTCAACGGCACATGTGTCTAAATGGCAACCGGGTAAGATTTATACCTATACGCTCGATTTGGGCGATAACAAGGAGGAGATCTTATTCAAGGTAGTGGTAGAGGAGTGGACTAATGGTGAAGAGGATGGATTTGAAAACAATTATGATGTGCAGTAGTATGAAACGATATATACGACATATATATGTGGTGTTAGTTGGCACTCTGCTGGTGGTAGGGTGTCAGAAAGATGGTGGTACGTCCCAAGTGATGAACGACGGCTCGATGATATATCTCTCGGCTGTAACTGAGGGACATGTAGCTACGCGCGTACCTTATGAATATACCATGCCAAACGACTCTAATGATGGAGTGCTGCACGCGGCTATCTGGGCATCGTCGTTCTATACTGATCAGGAGGGTTATACTTTCCCAAATCCTAATCCCCCACTTAATGGTAAAAATGGTACGGGTGAGAATGCTGACCAGGTGGCTATACATGCAACTGCAAACTTCGATTCAGGAGCACCGCAGCTTCTCGATCAGGCCGTCTATCCACAGAGTGGAACACCCGTATTTTTCGTTGGCCTGCATCCCCAAACTGGCTGGCAGTCAGATGCCGAGTATAAGAGTGCAAGTTTTACGTTTGACGGCTCGGATGATGTGATGTTTGCACCTCGAATTGAGGGTAAATATGCCGATACATCTACCAGTGATAATATCGTATTTGATGTTCCTGAGTTGAAATTCTGGCACATGCTAACATGGCTCAAGGTGCGCATGATTGCCGAGGATGAGCAGGCAATGTCAGCATGGGGTAAGATCACGGATATTAAAGTCACAAGTAATAACCACGTAAGCATCGATATCAATCGTACGGATGACTATATCGAGAATGGAAAGATTGATATGACATGTGCTACATTTAGCAATAGCGATGGATTCGACGGTTTGCTCTCATTGTATAGGCCTGGTAGCAACGACATATTCCCGCAGGCTGGTGGATATGAATTGAAGTACTTCTCAAGTAAGGTGACAGCTGCCGAGGAGGTGGCTTACGTGCTCTGTTCTCCGGTGAATGCTCTGGCTAAGGAGATCGTTGATTCGGAGGAGGTTGAGAGCCCCGAGTATGTACTGCATATCGAGACTGAGCGTCGTAGAGTGGAGGTACCTATTGACCTAAGAGTCAACAGCACATCATTCTATGAGGGTAGCACTCGTGCAAAATGCTTTACCCTGAATCTTAACTTTAAGATGGGTAATACGATTGTTGTAACAGCGAATGTGGCGGATTGGACGTTGGGTGGTTCTGGTCATGTAGAATTGTAACCATTGTAAGATTATGAATAGTAAGATATACTTCTTAGCATCGATAGTATTGGCTCTATCTCTTGTGTCGTGCGATAATGATCATGGCGCAAATGTAGACATGCCAGCCATCAAGGAGTCAGTCATATCCCTCAATGCGGGTATTGCGTCAATGGATAGCACACGTGCTATGGAAGCAGATGTTTATACTGGAACGTCTGCTGCAGGCATGGAGGCTGCCGTATGGTTCTCAAGAGAGTGTGGCGTATATGAGTATAATGATGCACCGCAGGCTCCTACATTCTTGCCATATCGTGCGAACGTTAAGTATGAGAATGGAAGCCCTACGACAGTGTATGTTGATCCCACAAATAAGAATAACCCGCTAACCTATCCTATCAATGATGCAGCTGGTAATGAGGTCTATTGTGTTGGCCTCTACCCAAATAGTGGTTGGGAGTGTGCGGATGGAAAGAGTGTATCACATGCAATAGACGGAGCAACCGACATTATGTTTGCTGACCAGATTGTTGGCTCTTGGGAGACTCCCTTTGCTACTCAGGAGTATAAGCATCTACTTATGTGGGTTAAGGTGGAAGCTGAGGTAGTAGATCAGATGGCGATTCACCAGTGGGGTGCATTGGAGGATGTCACAATTGAATCATCTAATGGCGTTTCAATCACATTCCCAACAAGTGGTATTGCAAATTCGACCATTGAGTATGCAGAAGATATGATTGAGATAAATGTATTGGGAAGTGCTGCTTCGTTACCACTAACATCAACTTCGCAGATGCTGGGATCGTTGCTTTGTGCCCCAATGTCTAAGATTAAGTTGAAGGTTAAGACTGCAAATATCGAGGAGAAGATAATAGAGGTTGCACTCAATGATTTGAGTGGTAATGTGATTACATCTCCAGCGCAAACTGTTGGTAAACTGTTTATCATCAATCTTTATTTCAATGCATTCCATAATATCGAGGCTACGTGTAACCTCGTCCCCTGGAATGAACAGAATGTAGATTTAGTAGGAAAGTAAATATTATGAAGAGTATGAATATCTATCGTCAAATAATCATATCGCTGGGGATTTTACTCGTCTCAAGCAGTTGTGTTAAAGACCAATTACCAGAGATTGGTACTCACTCTAAAGAGTATATTGGCTTTTCTGCTGCCCTCACGGCTACCACACGTACGGCTGGTACTGGTCGTAGCGAGACCGCACATCTAAGTATTGTAGAGCAGGATTGGCCGCTGGTGAGTGTAGACTCAGATGCTCAGCAAACGCGAGGTAGTGTGATTTCGTCGCTCGACGGCTTGGATGTGGGTGTGTATGCTCATCCATATAAGGGCAATGCTCTGCAGGAGTCAGTAATGACAAATCACCATTTCGAGTTTGTCAACAGCGAGCAGATGGAGTCTGTTGATGACCCTGTTTCATGGAAGAGTGTCAGTGAAACGGACTCTTTGCGAGTTTATGGCTATGCTCCATATATGTCGGGTTCTCAGTATTTTACCACTACGACAACTAATGGTAGAACAACCATTAGCTATACTGTCCCCGAAGAAGCTACTGATCAGTACGACATTATTGCTACCGATGTTAAGTCGGTGCCAAGTTCTTATGGTCAGAACATTCCGCTTACGTTTCAGCATATCTTGACAGGTGTACGTTTTAAGGCGGGCTTTGATTGTACGATAACAAGCCTCAAGGTCGTGGGTGTTATCGGTAGTGGTAATTATACTATTGGTTCTGATGTGTGGAGCGTTCCTAATGGCTCTGTTACAACGTTTGATGCTCCTATCCCTGTGGGAGGAAAGTCTTGTAGTGAGGGCGATTACATCACGGGTGACGGTGAAATTATGATGATGATTCCGCAGCAGATCCCCGATGATGCATACGTAGAGTTGACCTATGATGGCGGTAAAACCATACAGGCTCCTCTTATGGGCTTGAGGTGGGAGCAGGGTGCGCTTGTAACGTATACTATATACGCTGAGCGTGAATTGGAATATGTATATTTTGACCTTAACGCTGGTAATGTTACGATTACGCCAACATCCTATGCCGGCTATGTATTTGTTGGTGGCGAACCAACATTAGTGGAAAAGGAGTGGACCTCAGATAAAATAGGTGAGAACCAGTATCACTATTACATCTATCAGTCGAACAATGCTAATAAGTTGACAACTGGCTATCAGTCTAAGTTGAGCGATCCATGCAGGTTGCCTTCGTATGACCCTGTCAAGGTGGGTACGCAGTTCTGGCGTGATTATATCACGAATAATAGCGTGGTTGAGTCAGTGATTGAGGCATGGGATACTAAGGAGAATATTGATGCTGATGCGCTTGATGCTGATGTTTCAAGATCGAGTGACGGTGCTGTGCGCAAGGTTGGCAGATGCAGTACTCCATTCTTTGTCAATGTTAATGGTAATTCTGAGAGGGATGTGTTAGTATGTGATATTACATTGGATAATATCTACTCACGTTATCAGCCACATGGTGCTACGCGTACCTCTGGTGGACTTACCTTTACACCTAATCAGGATTACTCTAAACTTATTGTAAATTTGATAGGAGATAATCGAGTGGGTAATGTGCATTATTATAGCGGAAGAGATCAATCTGGAGTTCTTTTGTATAATAATGAGTTGATTTTACAGGGCTCGGGATCATTAACAGCTGCTTGTGTTGATTTCCATGTTAGTATGTCGGCTCAATCTTCTGGTGAGAATTATAATGCTGATAATGTGACGGGTTACTTCGCTAACTATTGGTGTTCTGCCATTGGAGGCGATGACGGATCGGCAGGAAACTCTATTGGTATTGTGATTAAGGGTGGAACAATCTTCGCGGGTACTACCCAAGCAGAGAACTGTACAGCAATAGGTGGTGGTGGTAATGACCGAGGCTATGTGACTATCGAGGGTGGTGCGGTTACGGCTGTTGCCACAACAACAGGTACAGCGATTGGCGGTGGTATCGGATTTAACTCTCAGGGTGGTATTGGAAATGTGAAGATTAGAGGTGGAAATGTATTTGCCTACAACCATGCTAACGAGTGGGAGATTCCGAGTGCTGCAATCGGCAGTGCAGGATCATGGGCGAGTGCCGGCGGTAGTGGCGAGGTAGAGATTACTGGCGGTTATGTATATGCGCAAACAGCTCTTGGTACTGCTATTGGAGGTGGTAGTAGTAAAACACGACAGGGTGGTAGTGCTAAGGTTACTATCTCGGGTAATAGCTATGTTATTGCAAAGAGTATCCCAGCAATTGATAAGTATACTGGCGATGAGTATCCAGCAGGATCAGGAATTGGTGGTGGTACCGGAGGAGTATCTAATGCTACAACCAAGGATAACCCTCCAGCATATGGTGGTGCAGCAGAGATTATTATCTCGGGCAATCCTACCATCCGTACTGGTACGATAGGTGGTGGTAAGACAAATAATCCTGAGGGTAAAATTGGTCATGCTACGATTGATATCTCGGGAGGAGATATATCTGCTCAGTTCGTGATGGCAGGAGGTGCGGGCGATGGTATGATTACGACATTTAATATGTCGGGTGGTACTATCAGTAATAGTGATGTTATCAATAAGGAGTACTATCACATCAAGAATAATGGCGCTGCTGTATATATGGAGGATGGCGAGTTTACGATGACCGCTGGAACAATCCGTAATTGTGTAGCCAATATGGGCGGTGCGGTATATATAAAGAAGAGTGAGAATGCTCTGTTAGATCCCGAGTTTGTAATGCAGGGAGGCTCTATCGAAGATTGTAGATCATCGTCACATGGTGGTGCAGTTTATCTTGAGGGTGGATCAGTGGTTCTATCTGGTGGCGTGATTCATGGCAATCTTGCCAGCAATGGTAATGGCGGAGGTATCTATATCGCTAAGGGAGACTTTACTATGTCTGGAGATGCTCAGGTATCTTACAATTCAGCACTCCACAGAGACAGTGAAAGTACTGGTAATGGCGGTGGAATCTATGTTACCTCTCCAAATGGCGAGGTGAATGTTACGGTTGAGTCTGGTACGATCAACAACAATACGTGTGATTATGATGGTGGTGGTATTTGTGTTGATATGTCGGCAAGTAGTGGAGATGACGCACCTAAGGCTATAGTTAGGATCGGCAAGGAGAATAGTGGCCCTTCTATTACAAATAATAAGGCTACGATGTATGGTGGCGGTCTTTACGCCATCGGTGAGAATGCTGAGGTAACGATAGATGGTGGAACAATCAAGAATAATCGTGTTACAAACTATGTGACCAACGAGGATGTCGCTAATGAGCATGGTACGGTTGTTCTTAATGGAGGTGATGTTACGCATGTTGTTGTTACATTCGATGTAAATACGACTGATCCTACTGCATCGGTAAATCCTGGGTCACAGAATATCGTAACGTCAACAAATAGCTTCTTGGTTGCACCTACGCCAAATCGTGCATTGTATAGGTTCGTTGGCTGGAATAGTCGAGCTGATGGCAAGGGCGTAACTTATAAGACTGGCGATCTGATGAACATTAGTGAGGATATGACGCTTTATGCCCAGTGGCGAGCACAGTAATAGTTGATACATGGTGGGTAAGGATATAATGTGTTGGCAACAGTACTTTGTAGCATTACCCTAAACTTATAACCATCTTAAGTTTACAACGCTAAGTTTTTATTGCTTTCAAGATTTGTTAATTAGTGTTGTATCGGAGGAGTCCCGTCTGCAGTTTTAGGGACTCCTCTTTCTTTTTTTTGGGGGGGGACTTTAGATGGTGGGCGAGGTGTCATTTTGGGAGTTACATGTCGTCCGCTACTTTGTTATATTTACCTACCTGCCATGGTGATAAAATCGGAAACTTCGCGAATAATTGGCATAACTACCAAATTTTCTATAACTTTGTAAACGGTCACGGCTCGCCTATGGCCAAGCTCCGTTACGCGGCCATGACTTGCTAATATAATGTTTGCGAATTTTGGTAAGGATGATGACATATATTACCAAGGTTAAACGTGTCGCGGCGTTGCTCGTTGTTGGAGTGTCGCTGTTGTGTGGTGTTGCATGCTATGGCGAGCAACCGTCGCCCAACAACGATCTAAGGCTGTGGTATGACGAGGCAGCCACTATCTGGGAGGAGTATCTACCGTTGGGTAATGGCCGTATTGGTATGATGATGTCGGGAGGTGTCGCCAATGACCATATCATCCTCAACGAGGGCACGATGTGGGCAGGGCAGGTGCAACATACCGACAACCCCGAGGCCGCTCAGTGGCTACCCAAGATACGCGAAGCGTTGCTTCGTGGTGATAACCGTGCTGCTGAGCTAATGATGTATCGTTACTTCACCTGCTCTGGTGGGGGCTCGGCATCGCCAGAGTATGGCAGCTACTCGATGTTTGCAGATCTTCACATCGACCATCTTGGCGCTGAGAGTCTTACGATTGACAGTTACCGCCGCGAGCTGAGCCTCGCCGATGCTGTGGCGCGCACGTCATATCGTGGTAATGGCGTTGAGTATGTACGTGAATACTTCTGCTCGATGGCCGATGATGTCGCCGTCGTTCGCCTCATGGCCGAGTGTGCTGCCGATTACCGCATATCGCTTTCGCACCCTATGGGTATGGATGTCTTGGCCGAGGGCAACGAACTCTCAATAAAGGGTATGCTTCCAAGTGGTAGTGAGCGTGAGGGCGTGAAGTTCTACGGCCGCCTACGAGTGCTTGGCGACGGCAAGGTTAATGTTGACGGTAATAGTCTGATTATAAGTGATGCTGAGGATGTGATTATCCTTATCTCGGTAGCTACGAACTACGCCTGCGAGGATTATGTCGGGCACGCTGATAGGGCGTTAGATTCGCCTAAGAGCTATGCTGCGCTACGCCGAGATCATATTGCGCACCACCGCGAGCTCTTCGATAGGGTGGTTATAGACCTCGGCGAACAACATGCGAATATACCTACGAATGAGCGCCTTGAGTGCTATGCTGCGGGTGCAGAGGATGCACCTCTTGCAGCCCTCTATGCCCAGTATGGCCGCTATCTGCTTATCGCCTCGGCTCATGATGCAGTGCTACCACCTAACCTTCAGGGTATCTGGGCAAATACGATATGGTGTCCATGGAATGGTGACATGCACCTGAACATCAACCAGCAGATGAACCACTGGCCACTGGAGGTGGGAAACCTTACGGAACTTATCGATCCTCTCACGCGCTATGCTGAACTATTGGCCGAGTCGGGCGAGCATACCGCACGCCACTTCTATAATGCTGAGGGCTGGTGCGCACACATCCTGGCAAATGCATGGGGCTTTACTGCACCCTCGGAGGATCCGTCGTGGGGTGCTACTAATACCTGTGGCGCATGGCTTGCGTTGCACCTCTGGGAGCACTACCTCTATACTCTCGATGAGGCATACCTCGAGCGCGTATATCCCGTTATGCGTGGTGCTGCCGAGTTCCTTCGCTCGATACTTATCGAGCACCCAGCAGGTTATCTCGTCACTGGACCGACCACTTCTCCCGAGAACGGCTTCTTCATCAATGAGGAGGATGCTGCGCGAGGCATCGTCACGCACGTATGCCTCGGTTCGACGATGGATAACCAGATTGCCCGCGAGCTCTTTACCGCTGTTATATCCGCCGCGGAGATTTTAGACTGCGACAATAAACTTAGAGAGGAGTTATCTTCGACGCTTAACCGTCTTGTCCCCAATCGTATAGCGTCGGATGGTAGGCTTATGGAGTGGATGGAGGAGTATATCGAAGCTGAGCCACAGCACCGCCACGTGTCGCACCTTTTTGGCCTATATCCCGCAGCGCAGATCACGCGCCATAGCCCTGAACTTATGGAGGCGGCACGCCGTACACTCGATGTCCGTGGTGATGCAGGCACGGGGTGGTCACGAGCTTGGAAGATATGCTTCTGGGCACGTCTTGGCGATGGCGATAGGGCGCATAAGCTCCTCGGCTCACTACTTGAGCCTGCGGTTGTTGATGGCGCGCATCGCGGAGGTACATATCCCAACCTCTTCTGCTCGCACCCGCCGTTCCAGATTGATGGTAACTTTGGCGGTTCGGCAGGCGTTATGGAGATGCTGCTTCAGAGCCATGACGGAGCCATCACGCTTCTTCCGGCACTACCTACTGCATGGTCGGATGGCGAGTTCAGAGGTCTCAAGGCTCGTGGCGATGTTGAGGTGTCGTGCCGCTGGGTTGAGGGTCGCGTGGTCGAGGCGTTGGTTAAGAGTGGTGTTGATCAGCGTGTTACAGTACGTACGGCTGATGGCCGCGAGGTAGTGGTAGATTGCCGTAGAGGGGTAAATACTCGTGTTAATTTTTAGAATACAGTTAAATAAATGGAGATATGAGGTCTGTTAAAAGAATTTTTGGTGCGATTATCGCAGTAGTTATGTTTGCTGGGTGTTGCTGCGAGCAAGAGCCACTTTTTCAAGCGAGTGTAGCCTATTCTATCGAGGATGGTGTAATAATCCTTCAGGAGCCAGAGCGTAGCCCCGAGCAGCAGTCGATGATAGAGTTCCGTGCCGAACCCCTCGATACCGTCCGCGTGGGCTTTGTTGGTCTTGGCATGCGTGGCCCAGGTGCCGTTGAGAGGTTTTCTTATATCGATGGCGTGGCTATCAAGGCTCTCTGTGACAAGTATGCTGAGCGTGCCGAGCGCTGTCAGGTATATCTTGAGAATGTAGGCATGCCTGCGGCTGAGATATATTCTGGCGATGAGGGTTATAAGGCTCTGTGTGAGCGCGATGATATTGACCTCGTCTACATCTGCACACCGTGGCAACTGCATGTCGACGTGGCGGAGTACGCCATGGAGCATGGTAAGCATGTGGCTATCGAGGTGCCGAGTGCCAACACGGTTGAAGAGTGCTGGAGATTGGTTGATGCTGCCGAGCGCAACCGTGTACACTGCACGATTCTTGAGAATTGTTGCTACGACCACTTCGAACTTACGACGCTTAACATGGCAAGGTGTGGCCTCTTTGGTGAGATTATACACGCCGAGGGTGCATATATCCATAACCTCGAGCCCTACTGGACACACTATGCCGACAACTGGCGCTTGGAGTATAATCAGGCGCATAATGGCGACGTATATGCTACCCACGGCATCGGCCCTTGCTGCCAGGTGCTTAATATACATCGTGGCGATAGGCTCGACTATCTTGTGGCTATGTCTACAAAGTCGATAAATGGTGCTAAGCTCACAATGGAACTTATGGGTGAGGATGAGTGTCGCCAGGGTGATCAGATTAATACCCTTATCCGTACGGTAAATGGTTGCACGATTGATATGCAGCATAACGTGATGACACCACGCCCTTATAGCCGTATGTATCAGCTTGTTGGAACGGAGGGTTTTGCCAATAAATACCCCGTTTCGGGCTATACTTTCAAGCTTGACCACATTCGTAATGTTGTCCATAACGAGGATGCTGTGCCCGATATTGAGGCTCTCGATCACCATTCGTTCGCACCAACTGATGTTGTCGCAGAGATGACTGCAAAATATCGCCATCCTGTTCAGCTTCAGTCTGTTGATGGTATTCCTTTGCAGGAGTATTCAATGAGCATTGGCGGCCATGGTGGAATGGATTTTATGATGGATTATCGCCTCGTTTACTGCCTACGCAATGGCTTGCCACTTGATATGGATGTCTATGATGCGGCCGAGTGGAGCAGTATGGGTGAGCTAACGCGCATATCTATCGAGAATGGTAGCAAGCCGGTGCGTGTGCCCGACTTTACGCGTGGTAACTGGGATAATGTTGATGGACTAACATTTTATTTTGCAAACTAAAAGATATGAATAACACCCACTTATACAATATTGCCGAGGCATTTGCCTTCAACGCTCCGGTAGTGGAGATTACAGCACTTGGTCAGGGATTTATTAACGATACGTATATCGTTCGCACCGAGAAATCGCGCTATATACTTCAGCGAAAGAATCATAATATCTTCCCAGATGTTCCGGCTATGATGTCCAATATTCAGCGTGTGACTGCGCACCTAAAGGCAAAGGTTAAGGCTGCGGGAGGTGATTCTGAGCGCGAGGTGCTCACGGTGATACCAACGAAGGATGGGACACTATATTACCGCGATGGTGATAACTTCTGGGCAGCATTGCTCTATATCGAGGGCTCAGTTACGCACGATGTAGCCAACACTCCCCGCCTGGCATATATGGGTGGTCGTGGCATTGGCCGTTTTCAGGCTATGCTTGCTGACTTTAACGAGCCGCTTAACGAGGTTATCAAGGGTTTTCACAATATTCGATGGCGTTTCGAGCAGTGGGATAGATCGCTATCCGAGGATAAGGCTGGTCGTAAGGCTTCGGTTAAGGAGGAGATAGAGTGGATTGAGAGTCGTAGGGCTCAGATGCTTGCATTCTGGGAGATGGTCGAACGTGGAATACTGCCTACGCGTGTCACGCACAACGACACTAAGCTCAGTAACATTCTCTTTGATGAGAACGACGAGGTGTTGTGTGTTATCGACCTCGATACGGTGATGAGCAGCACCTCACTGAACGACTTTGGCGATGCTATTCGCTCCTACACCAATACTGGTGCGGAGGATGATGCAGACCTTAGCCGTGTGGCGATGAATATCGAGACCTTCCGCCACTACACCGAGGGCTATCTTTCGGAACGAGGTGAGTCGATGACACGTAGCGAGCGTGAGTGGTTGGCATTCTCGGCTCTATATATAACCTACGAGCAGGTGTTGCGCTTCTTGATGGACTATATCGATGGCGATACCTATTATAAGACGGCATACCCAGAGCACAACCTTGTGCGTACACGTGCCCAACATAAACTTCTCCAAAGTATGGAACAGCAATATGAGGAGATGCAGGCTATTGTCCGTGAGTTATTAGCTTAATAGTCTGATACCATGAAACGATATATAGGAGCTCTCCTTGCTACGTGTGTGGCCTTCGTGATGGTTGGTTGTGCCACTAACTATGAGCCAGTGGCTACGTTTACAGAGGCTGACGACCCGATAGTGTTATCGGCTGATGAAATTGCCGCATGGGATAAGGTTGATGTTGATCTTAATGCGGCGTGGGGTAGTACAGATCTTCGCTATTCGCGTAGCCGTGTGCCCGAAGTAATCGGGGAAGATACGGTTAGGCTTGTTGCTTGGAGGGGTGAGCGTGTCTCTGCCCAGTTGCTGCTATGGACAGCTGATGGAGTGGATGGTGCAAGATGTGAGGTAGGGGAGTTTCGTTCTGAGCATGCCACGCTCCCCGCTATGATTGCGCGAACACGTTTTGTGCGCTATACCATAGCTGATAGCACCTTTTGTAAGAATGGCCCGACGATGCTCTCGGCAGATATGCTCGATACGCTCGATCGCTATGACCTTAGCCCTCGTAGCGTGCGCCCTGTGTGGCTCACTGTCGCAGTGCCACAGGATGCCAAGGAGGGCGTGTATACATCCGATGTTGTTGTTTCGTGCGACGATGGCAATAGGGTAGTTCTGCCCTTGACGCTTGAAGTACAGCGATATATACTTCCTGAGCCAGGAGAGTGGAGCTATCATCTCGACCTTTGGCAACACCCTACGGCCGTAGCTCGCGCTGAGGGATTAGAACTATGGAGTGATGCCCATTTCGAGGCTTTGCAACGTAACATGATGCTTTTGGCAAACGCTGGGCAGAAGGTTATTACTGCTACGCTGAATAAAGACCCGTGGAATCATCAGTGTTATGATGGCTATGCACCTATGATTGAGTGGCGACTAAGGAGCGATGGCTCATGGAGCTATAACTATGATGTCTTTGACCGCTGGGTAGAGATGATGATGAATCTCGGCATAGATAAGATGATAAACTGCTACTCGATGATACCGTGGAACTGTGAGCTTGAGTATTTCGACGAGGCTAAGGGTGAGGTTGTTACAGTTGTGGCTAATCCTGGAACGCCCGCTTTTGCGGAGCTATGGCACCCTTTTCTACTCGACTTTAAAAGCCATTTGAGCGATATGGGGTGGCTTGGTATCACCAATATAGCAGTGGATGAGCGTGCTCCCGAGCAGATGGATGCTGCCGTGGAGTTATTGGCAGAGTGCGCGCCAGAGATGGGCTTTGCTATTGCAGATATGCATAAGTCGTACCGACGTTATCTAAATATGCGCGATGTATGTGTGGCACAGGAGCAGCCAGCCGATCGTGACGATATACTCTCACGACGTGCTCAAGGTTTTAATACTACCTTCTATGTATGTTGTAATCCGCTATATCCCAATACATTCACATTCTCTAATCCCTTTGAGGCTGAGATGTTGGGTTGGTATGGTCTGTCGTGCGACTACGATGGTATGCTACGTTGGGCTTATAACTCGTGGCCAGCCGATCCGCAGTATGACTCACGTTTTGGTAACTGGAGCTCGGGCGATACTTATCTAATCTATCCATTTGCTCGTTCCTCTGTCCGTTTCGAGAACCTGATTGATGGCATTGAGGTGGTAGAGAAGGTTCGTATTCTGCAAAGCATGAACATCGACACAAGTGAGATAGGGATGATATTAGATAGGATTCGCTCTACTGACGTGAACGACCCCGAGCAGCCGTGGCTGGAGATCGTCCAAGCAGCTCGTGAGGCTCTCAATGCTACGTCGCGATTGTAGCACTACGTCTCTATTGATGCTAAAAAGTTTCAATGTCAATGACTATATTCGCCGCACCTATTGTATCATCCTTTGATTTGATACAGGTACGGCGTAGTCGTAATGGTGTTGTGCTGTATCGACGACGAAATAGAGCAATGAAGTGCGAAACGCTGCGGAAGCCACATAGCATAGTGAGTTCGCGCACGTTGATATTTGTTGATATAATGAGCGTGTAGGCAATCTTTAGTCGTTGCGATACGAACCAACTATGTGGTGAGGTGCTATATCGTGAACGGAAACGTCGTTTGAAGGTTGAGACTGATATACAACTTGCCTCGGCCATCTCCTCGATTGTACTGTCTTTTAGTAATCCCGATATAATGGCTTGGTAAAAGCGACTATCGTCGTGTTGTTCATGCTTCAACCATTCATCGATATTATCAAGTGCAATCCTCTTAATTAGTCTGTTCGCAGTGTCATCATTAGACTTTACGGTAATGTCTTGAGAGTTGTTGCTCCCCGCTAAGGAGATGTCTATTCGTAGTGGTGTGTCGTTCGATGTCGTATTGTATTCCAATACAATATGGCAATGACTCTTTGAGTTGTTAGTGTGGCTCATACTATATCTTTGGGTCGTTTTACAATACAAATGTATATAAAATAGTCGATATTGCAATATTTTCTACTGTAAAATCTCAATATTGACCCATTTGTGATATTTTGTAGATGGATGTTGAACCAACATTAAAAGAAATGCTACTACTATGCTGAATGCATAATAGTAGCATTGTGAATTTGGTTGCCAACACTTATCAGTGGCAACGTATCATTGCAATTAGTTGCAACCGCCGCAGTCGCAGCCATCGCCGCACTCATGGTCGCCGCAACCACCGCCGCAGTCGCCACAGCTACAACCGCCACCCATAAACTTAGCGAGGTCCTCAGGGGCAGTGTCGCGTACCGATACAACGGTAACATCGAAGTTCAAGGTCTTACCAGCCATGGGGTGGTTGAAGTCCATCATCACGGTCTCCTCCTTAACCTCCTTAACGATACCCATCATGTGCTGACCATCAGCCGTAGACATGGGGATCTGGCTGCCAACGAAAAGGATGTCCTCAGCAACCTTGCCGTCCATCATAAACACAGTCTTAGGCAACTCAACGATAGCCTCAGCGATAACCTCACCATAGCCATCCTTAGCCTCAAGTGTGAACGATACGCTCTCACCAGGCTCCTTGCCCATAATAGCCTCCTCGAACTTGGGGAGCAACATGCCCATACCAGCGATAAACTCCAAGGGCTGGCCAGGCTGTGACTGGTCTGCAATAGCACCATCTACCGTGAGCTTATAGTCAACGGCGATCATCTTATTCTTTTCTACCTTCATTGTTCTGTTATTTTGTTAATTAATAATTTTCCAGGGTGCAAATATAGGGGCTTATGGCGGATATGCCAAATTTAAGCCCCATAAATTTGCATTATTCTTTCTTATCGTGGGATAAGCATCGACTATTTTATCTGTGCTGTGCCTACGCCAGTCCAGCTACCGTAGATGCGGTTGCGGATGTCGTCTGTTACGTCAATATCTACGGTATAAGTGTCGTCGGCATTTTTCTTAATCGTAATCTCACCACCGCGGAATGGAGCAAGCTCATCCTGGTCAACTGTGTAGAACCAGCTACACTCCAAATAGCCACCATACACCCAACCTAACATGAATGCGTTTGTAGCACGTACCTCTGATGCTGTATAGTTACCCTCAAAACCACTTTCCTCGTCGTTATATTCGGTGATAATGTCGATCTGGACGCAGTCTCCCTTCCCATCGTTAGGCTTGATTTGAAGTACCCAGTTCATGTAGCCAAAGTCATACCAGTCGCCCTGACATGCATATACCATCGAGTGGTTCGAGAGGTCGAGGGCATAGTCCTCCTCAAGCGTGGAGAGGATGTTAATGTCGCCACGTGCATCAACTAACTCTGTGTTACCATTGTATACGACATTGTGCTTTACACCGTCGATAATGAGCTCAAGTGTTATCTGATTGCTCTTAACAACCATCTTGCCGCTCTCAATCTTCTGCTTCTCGTGCTTGCCGTTCTTGTCGTTTACGAAGAAGTCTGTGTAGTCGGCAACGAAGGTCCACGTGGTATAGTTACCCTCGGGATCGTAGGTGTACTCGCCTTCGGGAAGGGTTATCGTACCTGTTTCATCTGTAAATACCATACCGTATGCGTCAATACGGTAGTATGTGCCAAATGGTTGTGTACTACCCTCGGGGGTGAAGCCTCGGTCAGAGAATTTGAGGAAGTAGTTGCCTGCGCCTTGTGTGTAGAAATCGCCGTAGTACTCGCCATCCATCGTCGTTGCAGTGAAATTATAGTCGCCCTCGCCAGCCTGAGTGAGCGATACGTTGAACGATGAGCTGCCGTAGCCGACCTCTATATTTGCTGTGCGGCTCTGGTCAGTATTGTTCGTAGCAACGTAAAGCATCACCTTGCCTTCTGCTGAGGTATTGATGCTATAAATCCAGTCGGCATCTACCTTCGCGTAGGTATAGCCATCCGGAGTCTCGTTCTCGAGAGTATAGGTTATCTCAACGGTCTGACCAGCACGCTCAATGACAGCCTCCTTGTCTGAGGTGAGCGTGATGATGGGCTCGTCAGGCGTGCCTGACTGGTTGATAACGACAGTCTCGCGCTGCGATCCAAAGATGATTGTAACTGCTGCCATGCGTGTACCACCCGTCTCGTTTGTCTCTGTCTCTATGACTACCTCGCCAAGAGCCTTACTGTTTACGATACGTAGCCACTCGCCAGTGTGAGTAACATCAATATCCTCTGGCGATACGTCGCCAACGGTGGTGTAGGTGATTGTTGCACGACTGCCATACATGCTGACATGCATCTCCATCGCCGAGGTGATGATGAACTTAGAACCACTCTGATCGTGGTTCTCACATGAAACAAACATCATTGTAAGAATGATGGATGCTAAAAATAGAAATCTTCTCATGTTATTGTTCTTAAATTATAATCGCTAAATTGGTAGTGTGGTAAAAGTTTGGCAAAGTTATGAAAATAATTCCATAAAGCAATATAGCACCTCTCTTTTTCCGCCTATCATTATATTATATATATAGGTATGATACAATATAGCTTATGAGGAGTAAAAAAATGAGCGTCAATGAAAAAAAAGTAGGCTTAGTGTTTCGTGATTTAAAAATAAGTTGTATATTTGCACTCGATTTTCCGTCAAGCGCTCTTTGGAGCATGCGGATAGTTCTTTGAAAGAGGTGAAAGAATATTTTTTTGAAAAAAGTTTCGAAAAAATTTGGAAATTAAAAAAATGTTCGTACCTTTGCAACTCGTAAGGTCAAACATGCCGATGTAGCTCAGTTGGCCAGAGCAGCTGATTTGTAATCAGCTGGTCGGGGGTTCGAATCCCTCCATCGGCTCGATGCCGCGGAAGTTCGACGAACAGGGCGAAAATATTGGGAAGATACCAGAGTGGCCAAATGGGGCAGACTGTAAATCTGCTGGCGCACGCCTTCGGTGGTTCGAATCCATCTCTTCCCACTACGACGCCGGTCGGAGTTGCAATGGCTCACTTCAGAGTGGGTGAGACGCAACCTCTGGACGGTGTATTTTTGCGGAAGTAGCTCAGTTGATAGAGCAATAGCCTTCCAAGCTATGGGTCGCGAGTTTGAGCCTCGTCTTCCGCTCAAAAGATGGAGTGCAACACGCCCTGAGTCATCAATGATGACGGGGTCGGTGTTGTACATCTGTCTGTAAATTGTTTTTAGAAGTTAAAACTTTATAAAACTTAAATAACTTAATTACTATGGCAAAAGAAAAATTTGAACGTTCGAAACCGCACGTGAACATCGGTACTATCGGTCACGTTGACCACGGTAAGACTACTCTTACTGCTGCTATTACCACTGTTCTTGCTAAGGCTGGTCTTTCAGAGCTTCGTTCATTCGACTCTATCGACAATGCACCCGAGGAGAAGGAGCGTGGTATCACCATCAACACTTCACACGTAGAGTACCAGACTGCAAACCGTCACTACGCTCACGTTGACTGCCCCGGTCACGCCGACTACGTTAAGAACATGGTTACCGGTGCTGCTCAGATGGATGGTGCTATCCTCGTAGTAGCTGCTACTGATGGTCCTATGCCCCAGACTAACGAGCACGTACTTTTGGCTAAGCAGGTGAACGTTCCCCGCATCGTTGTTTTCTTGAACAAGTGCGATATGGTTGACGATCCCGAGATGCTTGACCTCGTTGAGATGGAGGTTCGTGACCTTCTCTCTAAGTACGACTTCGACGGCGACAACGCTCCCGTTATCCGTGGTTCGGCTCTTGGTGGCTTGAACGGCGAGGCTGAGTGGGAGGAGAAGATTATGGAGCTCATGTCAACTGTTGACGAGTACATCCAGATTCCTCCTCGTGACAACGAGAAGCCTTTCTTGATGCCTGTTGAGGACGTATTCTCAATCACTGGTCGTGGTACCGTTGTAACTGGTCGTATCGAGACTGGTATCATCCACGTTGGTGATCCCGTTGAGATCATTGGTTTGGACGAGAAGATCCGTACTTCTACTTGTACTGGTGTCGAGATGTTCCGCAAGCTCCTCGATGAGGGTGAGGCTGGTGATAACGTAGGTCTCTTGATGCGTGGTATCGACAAGAAGGAGGTTAAGCGTGGTATGGTTGTTGCTAAGCCTGGCTCAATCACTCCTCACACCAAGTTCACCGCTGAGGTGTATATCTTGAAGAAGGAAGAGGGTGGTCGTCATACTCCTTTCCACAACAAGTATCGTCCCCAGTTCTATCTCCGTACCATGGACGTTACCGGTGAGGTATCGCTTCCCGAGGGCGTAGATATGGTGATGCCTGGTGACCACGTTACTATCACCGTTACCTTGATCTACCCCGTTGCATTGAACGAGGGTCTCCGTTTCGCAATCCGTGAGGGTGGTCGTACGGTAGGTGCAGGTCAGGTATTGAAGGTTGTTGAGTAATTTGACTAACCAAAAATAACCCCGAGAGGCAAGCGAGCCTTGCCTCTCATTTAGGAGCATAGTTCAAGGGTAGAATAGCGGTCTCCAAAACCGTTGATGGGAGTTCGAATCTCTCTGCTCCTGCTAATTAAAAGCATTAGTTATGATTAAGTACTTTAAGAACGCATACAACGAGTTGGTAAACAAGGTAACTTGGCCTTCGTTCGAGCAGCTTGCAGGCTCGACAAAGGTTGTTATGGTTGCTTCGGTTATCTTTGCTCTGATTGTTTTGGCTATGGACCTTGTATTCGAGGGTGCCATGAACGGTGTTTACCACTTGTTGGGATAATAAGGCTTTAACAGCAATGGGAGAGATTACTAAGCAGTGGTATGTAGTTCGCGCCATCGGTGGCAAGGAGAAGAAGGTCAAGGAGTATATCGAGGCCGAGGTTCGTCATAGCCACTTGGAGGATTACATCTCGCAAGTACTTATTCCGACCGAGAAGGTCTATACAATTCGTAACGGAAAAAAAGTATCTAAGGAGAAGGTCTCATATCCAGGTTATGTCCTGATTGAGGCTGCCTTCGTAGGTCAAATACCAATTATCATTCGCAACATACCAAATGTACTCGGTTTCTTGGGTGATACCAAGGAGGACAGCCGTAAGATGAATCCGACACCTCTACGTCCACACGAGGTGAGCCGTATTCTGGGTCGTGTCGATGAACTGAGTCAGGCGGACGAGGAGAACGAGGTTCCGTTCTTTGTCGGCGAGACCGTCAAGGTTACAGACGGTCCATTCTCAAGCTTCCAAGGTACCATTGAGAGTGTCGACAACGAACATCGTAAGCTCACCGTGAGTGTGAAGATTTTTGGCCGCAAGACTCCTATGGAGTTGAGCTTTACACAAGTTGAAAAAGAATAATTAACCAAGGAAAATTATGGCAAAAGAGGTTGCTGCATTTATTAAATTGCAGATCAAGGGTGGTGCTGCCAATCCCTCACCTCCAGTAGGTCCGGCTTTGGGTTCTAAGGGAGTCAATATTATGGACTTCTGCAAGCAGTTTAATGCTCGCACCCAGGACAAGGCAGGTAAGGTACTTCCAGTCATCATCACAGTTTACACGGATAAGTCGTTTGACTTCGTAGTTAAACAGCCACCCGTAGCCATTCAGCTCAAGGAAGCAGCTAAGATCCAGGCAGGTTCAGCACAGCCTAACCGTCAGAAGGTCGGCCAGGTAACATGGGATCAGGTCAAGGAGATTGCTGAGGGCAAGATGCCCGATATGAACTGCTTCACAGTTGAGGCTGCTATGCGTATGGTTGCTGGTACTGCACGCAGTATGGGTATCAACGTAGTTGGTGAATTTCCTAACATGTAACGAAAATTACAAGAATGAGTAAGTTGACAAAAAATCAAAAGATTGCCTACGCAAAGGTCGAAGACAAGGCGTACAAGCTTTCTGAGGCTGCCGCTCTTCTAAAGGAAATTACCTTTACGAAATTCGATGCTTCGGTAGATATTGACGTGCGTCTGGGCGTAGATCCTCGTAAGGCCAATCAGATGGTTCGTGGCGTTGTAACACTTCCCCACGGTACAGGTAAGACTGTACGTGTGTTGGTGCTTTGTACTCCTGAGAAGGAGGCTGAGGCAACTGCCGCTGGCGCTGATTATGTAGGTCTCGACGAGTACGTAGAGAAGATCAAGGGCGGTTGGACCGACGTAGATGTCATCATTACCACTCCCAACGTAATGGGTAAGGTAGGTGCGCTGGGTCGTATTTTGGGTCCCCGTGGCTTGATGCCTAACCCTAAGACTGGTACTGTTACGATGGACGTAGCTAAGGCCGTTCAGGAGGTTAAGGCAGGTAAGATTGACTTCAAGGTCGATAAGTATGGTATTATCCACACTTCAATCGGTAAGGTATCGTTTACCCCCGAGCAGATTGTCGATAACGCTAAGGAGGTGATGAGCACCATCATCAAGCTTAAGCCATCGGCAGCTAAGGGTACTTATGTCAAGAGCATCTATCTCTCGACAACTATGAGCCCCGGTGTTGAGGTTGATACCAAGTCAGTAGAAACCAAATAATCAGAAGGAGGATAAACGATTATGACAAAGCAAGAAAAGTTGGCCGTTATCAACGGTCTTACCGAGCAGCTCAATCAGTACCCTCACTTCTACTTGGCTGATATCGAGTCTTTGAATGCTGAGCAGACTGCTGCGTTGCGCCGCAAGTGCTTCGAGCAGAAGATCAAGCTCGTGGTTGTTAAGAACACGTTGCTTGGCAAGGCATTGGAGAATGTAGATAAGGCAAGCGAGGATTTGGTTGCTGTATTGAAGGGTTCGACCTCAATTATGTTCACTGAGGTAGGTAAAGCTCCCGCACAGCTTATCAAGGAGTTCCGCAAGAGCTGCGAGAAGCCCGTTTTGAAGGCTGCGTATGTTGAGGGTTGCACCTATGTCGGAGACAATCAGCTTGACACTCTTTGCAACATCAAGAGCCGCGAGGAGCTTATTGGCGATATCGTATTGCTCTTGCAGTCGCCTGCTAAGAATGTCATCTCTGCTCTGCAGTCAAATGCAGGTCAGAAGATTGCGGGACTTGTTAAGAGTCTCGAAGAGAGAAACAATTAATCAAACGAAACAAAAACAAAATTTAATAAAATTACACAACTATGGCAGATGTAAAGGTATTGGCAGAAGAGTTGGTTAACTTGACTGTTAAGGAGGTAAACGAATTGGCTACTATCCTCAAGGAGGAGTATGGTATTGAGCCTGCTGCTGCAGCTGTTGCAGTTGCAGCTCCCGCAGCTGGCGCTGGTGAGGCTGCTGCTGCTGAGAAGTCTACTTTTGACGTAATCTTGAAGAGCGCTGGTCAGGCTAAGCTCCAGGTAATCAAGGTTGTTAAGGAGGTAGCTGGTTTGTCGTTGGGCGATGCTAAGGCATTGGTTGACGGTGCACCTAAGGCCGTTAAGGAGGGCATCTCTAAGGAGGAGGCTGAGTCTATCAAGGGTCAGCTCGAGGAGGCAGGTGCAGAGGTTGAGCTTAAGTAATCCGTAAGGACTTACGCAAGTCTCTCACAGCTGAGGTGTAGAGCTTACACGTATGGTAAGCTCTATGCCTTTTGTGGTCTAATATTCGGGAGTGCCTGGTTGAGCTGTGCCCGAATGTTGGAAGTTTGAATGCTCTCAGAGTGTATGTATATGACACTGAGGGCATTAGCGGGATAGTTAAACGCCCGCGCAAGACCCGCCCGCGACCCCGCATATGGGGGAGGGGCAAGGTTCCTTACGTAGAGGGTCAGACATCGCTCAGCATAGCAACGAGGCAAACCAAGAGTCGGGAAGCTGAGGGCAGAACGGAAAGGGAAGCCGAGGGCAGAACGGAGACGGGAAGCCAGGTGCGGAACGGAGACGGGAAGCCAGGTGCGGAACGGGAAGCCGAGAGGGCAGAAAGGGAAGCCGAGAGTTGCAAACTGAGAATAGAGGTTGCTTGTAAGCGCGAGATTTGGCGTTGCAGAGAGTGCGGAACGGGATGCCGAGAGGGCAGAACGGGAAGCCGAGGGTGCAAACCGCAAACCGAGAGTGCAAAAGTGCAACTGAGAGTTAGCCTTGCTGAGAACACAACCGAGAATTAGCGTCTCAACAAGCGCAGGCCGCGATGCGGACTCCAAACCTACCTAAGTGAGTTATGACGGTGCTGTTGCCGCTGTAACGACCGTGGTCTAACGAGTAAATTGCTTCAACTAAAACATTGGATTTATGTCCACTACACAACAACAACGAATAAGCTTTTCGACCATCAAAAACAGGGTGCCTTATCCCGATTTGTTGGAGATTCAGCTTAAATCATTCCGAGACTTCTTCCAGCTTGACACCACAGCCGAGAATCGTAAAAGCGAGGGTCTCTACAAGGTGTTCTCAGACGTATTCCCTATCACCGATACGCGAAACAACTTCGAGCTGGAATTTATCGACTATTATATCGACCAGCCACGCTACTCTATCGAGGAGTGCTTGGAGCGCGGTCTGACATATAGTGTACCCCTTAAGGCAAAGCTAAAACTATCGTGCAAGGACAAGGAACACGAGGACTTTGACGATGTAGTGCAGGATGTATATTTCGGTCTTATCCCCTATATGACCGAGCGTGGTACGTTCATCTTCAACGGCGCAGAGCGCGTCGTAGTATCGCAGCTACACCGCTCACCTGGCGTGTTCTTTGGTCAGAGTATGCACACCAACGGCACGAAGCTCTACTCGGCTCGTATCATCCCATTCAAGGGTTCGTGGATAGAGTTTGCTACCGACATCAACAACGTGATGTATGCCTACATCGACCGTAAGAAGAAGTTGCCGGTAACGACCCTGCTCCGCGCGATAGGTTACGAGACTGACCAACAGATATTGGAGATCTTCGACCTTGCCGACGAGGTAAAGGTTACGAAGGCAAACTTAAAGAAGTGCCTCGGACGTAAGCTCGCTGCCCGTGTACTTTCGACGTGGGTGGAGGACTTCGTGGATGAGGATACTGGCGAGGTGGTATCTATCGAGCGTAACAACGTCATCGTTGATCGTGAGGTAGAGTTGCAGGAGGAGCATATCGACCAGATTATTGAGTCGGGTGCCAAGACCATCCTTCTGCACAGCGAGAACCCCTCGGGCATCGACTTTTCGATTATTTTCAACACACTACATAAAGACCCGTGTAACTCCGAGAAGGAGGCCGTCGTATATATTTACAGGCAGTTGCGCGCGTCGGAGCCACCCGATGAGGCTACGGCTCGCGACGTCATCGAGAAGCTATTCTTCTCGGACAAGCGCTACGACTTGGGCGACGTGGGTCGTTTCCGTATCAACAAGAAGCTGGAGTTGTCGATAGATCCCGCCATTCGCACGCTAACACGTGAGGACATCATCGAGATTATACGATACCTCATCCAGCTGATCAACTCCAAGGCGGATGTCGATGATATCGACCACTTGTCGAATCGTCGTGTACGCACCGTGGGTGAGCAGCTTGCAAACCAGTTCTCGGTAGGTTTGCAGCGTATAGCACGTACCATACGTGAGCGTATGAACGTACGCGACAACGAGGTGTTCACTCCTGAGGATTTGATTAATGCCAAGACCTTGGCAAGCGTAGTAAACTCGTTCTTCGGCACGAGCCAGCTGTCGCAGTTTATGGACCAAATCAACCCCTTGGCGGAGATTACGCACAAGCGTCGTCTCTCGGCGTTGGGTCCTGGTGGTCTGTCGCGTGACCGTGCAGGTTTCGAGGTGCGAGACGTACACTACACACACTATGGTCGTCTCTGTCCTATCGAGTCGCCCGAGGGTCCGAACATCGGTCTTATATCGTCGTTGTGCGTATATGCCAAGATTTCGGATATGGGCTTCATCGAGACTCCCTACCGCTCGGTAGAGGGGGGTGTTGTCGATTTGAACAACGACAATATCCGCTACTACTCGGCAGAGGAGGAGGAGGGTCGCATTGTAGCTCAGTCGAACGAGGAGCTTAGCGACGACGGACACTTTATTAATAAGGAGCGTATCAAGGCTCGTCTGGGTGCCGACTTCCCCGTTGTTCACGACACGGAGGTAGATTTGGTCGATGTGGCGCCTAACCAGGTGGCATCAATCGCAGCAAGCCTTATCCCCTTCCTCGAGCACGACGATGCTAACCGTGCGTTGATGGGTTCTAACATGATGCGTCAGGCAGTACCTTTGGTAACGTGTGAGGCACCTATCGTCGGCACAGGCATCGAGAAGGATATGATTGTGGATAGCCGTATTCAGGTGGTTGCTGATGGCGATGGCGAGGTTGTCTTTGCCGACGCTACACGCATCGAGGTACGCTACGAGCGCAACGAGGATCAGCAGATAGCATCGTTTGCTCCTGAGGTTACCGTATATGAGTTGCCTCGTTACCGCCGTACCAACCAGAATACTACCGTGACGTTGAAGCCTACGGTACTCACAGGCGAGCGCGTAACCAAGGGTCAGATATTGACCGAGGGTTACTCGACACAGAAGGGTGAGTTGGCGTTGGGACGTAACCTCAAAGTGGCGTTTATGCCCTGGAAGGGTTACAACTTCGAGGACGCTATCGTTATCTCGGAGCGTATCCAGCGTGAGGACATCTTCACCTCGGTACACGTCGATGAGTATATCATGGAGGTTCGCGAGACTAAGCGAGGCTCTGAGGAGCTTACCTCGGATATTCCTAACGTGTCGGAGGACGCTACGAAGGATTTGGATGCCAACGGTATCATCCGCGTAGGTGCTAAGGTTACCCCTGGCGACATCCTCATCGGTAAGATTACGCCTAAGGGTGAGAGTGATCCCTCGCCCGAGGAGAAGCTCTTGCGCGCTATCTTCGGCGACAAGGCGGGCGATGTTAAGGATGCTTCGTTGAAGGCTCAGCCCTCGTTGCACGGTGTGGTCATCGACACTAAGCTGTATAGCCACGCACAGAAGGAGGGTAAGCGCAACCGCGCCGACGAGAAGCGTAAGATGGAGCTTCTTGACGAGGAGTACGCAGCAAAGGTAAGCGCCCTTACAAATACGCTTGTCGAGAAGTTGTGGCGTCTGCTCGAAGGCAAGACTACCACGGGCATCTACGACTACTACAACGTAGAGTTGGTGGCCCCTGGTGAGAGCTTCTCGGTACGTATGTTGGAGGAGATTGCCGCTACATCGCACGACAGCAAGACGGGTGTGGCAAACGGTTATATGAACCTTGGTCAGACACGCTGGACTGGCGACGAGCATGACGATGCACTAATCTCGCTTACTATTAATAATTATATTATAGAGTGTAAGAAGGTTGCAGCAGCCGTAAACCGCGAGAAGTACAACCTCACCAACGGCGATGAGATACCTACATCGGGTGTTATCAAGATGGCTAAGGTATATATCGCCAAGAAGCGTAAGTTGAAGGTCGGTGATAAGATGGCAGGTCGTCACGGTAACAAGGGTATCGTGGCAAAGGTTGTTCGCGACGAGGATATGCCCTTCTTGGAGGATGGTACTATCGTGGACATCTGTCTTAACCCGCTTGGTGTGCCTTCGCGAATGAACCTCGGTCAGATTTACGAGACCGTACTCGGCTGGGCAGGTCGCGAGTTGGGCTTGAAGTTCGCAACGCCTATCTTCGATGGTGCTTCATTGGAGCAGATTAACGAATATACCGCACAGGCAGGTGTGCCTCGCAGTGGTCGTACCTACCTCTATGATGGTGGCACGGGCGAGCGCTTTGACCAGCCTGCAACAGTGGGTGTTATCTATATGTTGAAGCTGGGCCATATGATTGACGACAAGATGCACGCTCGTTCTATCGGTCCCTACTCGCTCATCACGCAGCAGCCGCTCGGTGGTAAGGCACAGTTCGGTGGTCAGCGTTTCGGTGAGATGGAGGTTTGGGCATTGGAGGGCTTTGGTGCTGCCAACATCTTGCAGGAGATTCTTACCATCAAGTCGGACGACGTTGTAGGACGTGCTAAGGCATACGAGGCTATCGTCAAGGGCGATAACCTGCCGCGTCCAGGTGTTCCCGAGGCGATGAACGTGTTGCTGCACGAGTTGCGCGGCTTGGCACTGTCGGTAAAGCTCGAATAAGCCCGAGCAGGTATTAATGCGGATTAAAAATTAGACTACTATGTCATTTAACAGAGATAATAATAAGATGAGCAGTTACAGCCGTATCTCGATTGGTTTGGCATCTCCCGAGGAGATTCGCGCCCAGTCGAGCGGCGAGGTGCTTAAACCCGAAACCATCAACTACCGCACCTATAAGCCTGAGCGCGATGGTCTCTTCTGCGAGCGCATCTTTGGTCCTGTGAAGGACTACGAGTGCCACTGCGGTAAGTACAAGCGCATCCGCTATAAGGGCATCGTCTGCGACCGTTGTGGTGTAGAGGTTACCGAGAAGAAGGTACGTCGTGAGCGTATGGGTCATATCTCGTTGGTTGTCCCCGTGGTACACATCTGGTACTTCCGTTCGTTGCCTTCGAAGATTAGCTACCTGCTGGGTATTCCCTCTAAGAAGTTGGAGTCTATCATCTACTACGAGCGTTACGTTGTCATCAACCCAGGACAGGCTGCTGCACAGGGCGTAGAGCGCTTGCAGACCCTCTCGGAGAAGGAGTATCTCGACATCGTATCGCAGCTTCCTAAGGGCAATCAGGCGTTGTCGAACGACGACCCCGAGAAGTTTGTTGCCGAGATGGGTGGCGAGGCTATCCTCACCCTCTTGAAGGAGGTTGATTTGGACTCTATGTCGTACGCCTTGCGCGACCGCGCCTCTAAGGAGTCGTCGCAGCAGCGTAAGACCGAGGCGTTGAAGTGTTTGAACGTCATCGAGTCGTTCCGTGCCTCGAACGGCAAAAACCGCCCCGAGTGGATGGTGCTTACCGATATTCCCGTTATCCCGCCCGAGTTGCGTCCTTTGGTGCCGCTGGATGGTGGACGTTTCGCCACGTCGGATTTGAACGACCTCTACCGTCGTGTTATCATCCGTAACAACCGTTTGAAGCGTCTTATCGAGATTAAGGCTCCCGATGTGATTCTTCGTAACGAGAAGCGTATGTTGCAGGAGGCTGTCGATTCGTTGTTCGACAACTCGCGCAAGAGCAATGCCGTAAAGAACGAGTCGAACCGTCCGTTGAAGTCGTTGTCGGACTCGTTGAAGGGTAAGCAGGGCCGCTTCCGTCAGAACCTTCTCGGTAAGCGTGTCGATTACTCGGCTCGTTCGGTTATCGTCGTAGGTCCCGAGTTGAAGATGCACGAGATGGGTATTCCTAAGGATATGGCGGCGGAGCTTTACAAGCCGTTTGTTATCCGCAAGCTCATCGAGCGAGGCATCGTTAAGACCGTTAAGTCGGCAAAGAAGATTATCGACCGTAAGGACCCCGTCATTTGGGGCATCCTCGAAAATGTGATAAAGGGACACCCCGTATTGATGAACCGCGCCCCGACCCTTCACCGTTTGGGTATTCAGGCGTTCCAGCCTAAGCTCATCGAGGGTAAGGCAATGCAGCTCCATCCGCTGTCGTGTACGGCATTTAACGCCGACTTCGATGGCGACCAGATGGCAGTTCACTTGCCTCTGGGCAATGCCGCCATCTTGGAGGCGCAGTTGCTAATGCTCGGTTCGCACAACGTCCTTAACCCTGCCAACGGTGCGCCTATTACCGTACCTTCGCAGGATATGGTCCTCGGTCTTTACTATATCACAAAGCCACGTCCCAATGTTAAGGGTACAGGTCTGATATTCTACGGTCCTGAGGAGGCTATCATCGCCTACAACGAGAAGCGTGCCGACCTGCACGCCGTTGTAAAGTGCGTTGTTCGCGACTTGGACGAGAATGGCAACGAGGTGTTCGTGTTGAAGGAGACCACTATCGGTCGTATCCTCTTCAACCAGAACGTACCTTCGGAGGTAGGCTACATCAATGAGGTGCTTACCAAGCGTTCGTTGCGTGATATTATCGCCGTAGTGATGAAGAAGGCAGGTGCCGATAAGGTTGCCAAGTTCTTGGACGATATTAAGAATATGGGTTACCGTATGGCATTCCAGGGTGGTCTGTCGTTTAACCTCGACGCTGTGGTTATCCCCGATGTTAAGC
>CALBKP010000117.1 GCA_937895825.1 uncultured Alistipes sp.
TACACCTCGGCAAGATGATGGACTTCATCAAGAAGGGCATCGAGCCAGCAGAGGCTTTGGAGAAGGCTAAGGGTTCTTACGGCCGCTTCAAGGACGCAGTTAAGTATATCGATCCTCGCCACGAGTAAGCGAAGGGCGTTCATAGAGTTATTAACCATTAAATTTTTGAGAAATTATGGCATTATTTGAGAGCTACGAGCGCAGAATCGATAAGATCAACGCTGTGCTTGCACAATATGGTATTAAGTCGGTAGAGGAGGCTAAGGAGATTTGCGACCAGAAGGGCATCGATCCTTACAAGATGTGCGAGGAGACTCAGCCCATCTGCTTCGAGAACGCTAAGTGGGCGTATGTGGTAGGTGCCGCTATCGCCATCAAGAAGGGTTGCACCAACGCTGCTGACGCTGCCGAGGCTATCGGCGAGGGCTTGCAGGCATTCTGCATCAACGGCTCAGTAGCCGAGGACCGCAAGGTAGGTCTCGGACACGGTAACCTTGCAGCACGTCTTCTGCGCGAGGAGACACAGTGCTTCGCATTCCTCGCAGGCCACGAGTCGTTCGCAGCCGCTGAGGGCGCTATTAAGATTGCCGAGATGGCTAACCGCGTACGTAAAAACCCCTTGCGCGTTATCCTCAACGGCTTGGGTAAGGATGCAGCGTTGATTATCTCACGTATCAACGGCTTTACATACGTTCGCACCGAGTTTGACTACTACACGGGCGAGGTTAAGGAGGTAGAGGCTATCCCCTACTCTGATGGTCTTCGTTCGAAGGTGCGTTGCTATGGCGCAGACGATGTACGCGAGGGTGTAGCAATTATGTGGAAGGAGGACGTAGATGTATCAATCACGGGTAACTCTACCAACCCCACACGTTTCCAGCACCCCGTAGCAGGTACCTACAAGAAGGAGCGTACGCTTGCAGGCAAGAAGTACTTCTCAGTAGCATCGGGTGGTGGTACTGGCCGTACGTTGCACCCCGATAATATGGCAGCAGGTCCTGCGTCATACGGTATGACCGACACAATGGGTCGTATGCACTCTGACGCACAGTTTGCAGGCTCTTCATCAGTTCCCGCACACGTGGAGATGATGGGCTTCCTCGGTATGGGTAACAACCCCATGGTAGGTGCAACTGTTGCTATCGCAGTGGCTATCCAGCAGGCAATGAACTAATCTAAGGTAATAAGCCGCAATCTGCGGCACCAAACTCGACTCCCCAAATGGGCAATACGCAAGTATGACCCATTTGGGGAGTTTTCATTTGTGCTGTCGGGCGTGGCTGATTAGGGAATTTAGGGAAATTAGGGAGTTTAGGGATGTGCGGGCAATGCCCGCTACAAACCAAGTATCTGACGTCTTACCGCTAAATCGAGCGGCGCGCGATTGACTGAGGGGTGCGCGATTGGCTGAGAATGCCTGAGAAAGACTGGGAAGCGCGCAGCGTAGAGGTTAGCCTCGACTTCCTTGACGACAACAGCGAATATGAGGCAACCATCTACCGCGATGGCGACAAGGCGGGTTGGGACAGCTACCCCACCGACTACACCATCGAAAAGCGCAGGGTAACATCTGCCGACAGCCTAACGATACGAATGGCTGAGGGTGGCGGCTTTGCATTGCAGCTCAGACAAGTAGCACAGTAGAATTAGGTGTAACAAATCAAAATAGAGATACTATGAAACGTCTTATTAGCATATCAGTCATAGCGACACTATGCACATCGTGTTCTCTGCTCGCCTCACTATCAACACCAGACTATGGCAACAAAGGGGCGATAACAGAGGGAGGATACCATCAAGGTAATATTGCCACATCGACCCTTCTTGTGCCAATAACAAAGACCCTGATTGCCACCGAAGACCCAGGCACAGGTCTCTATGGCTACCTCAACGAGTACGGCGTGTGGGTCATAAAGCCACAATTCCGCCACGCCAAGACATTCAACCGAGAGATAGGCATCGCCACGGTGCAGATACTCAATGGACGCTGGGGCGCTATTAACAGCCTTGCTCAAACGGTCATCAATTTCAGCTTTACGAGCCAATACGATGTCGATGAAGCGATACGCAGCATCGCCAATGGGCGCTACTGCGGCATAGACCTTTGGGTAATGCAGGACCCCGAAACGCTACTGTATGGCTATCTCAACTACTTCGGCAATTGGCATATCGCACCCCAGTACACCTATGCCAAAGATATGAATAGCGACGGCTATGCTATTGTTCAGTTTGCAGATAGGCGCTGGGGCGCGATTGACCGCAACGGCAAGATTGTGGTACAGCCCAATTTCACGTCGCAGTACGACGCTGCCGACGCCCTCAGAGCGCTAATTTATAGATAAGGAGGAGCGTGGCGAGCTAAGATGTAGCACAAACCGAATACGCAGGGAGCTAAGAGGATGAGACGACGATACCGCGGGACCACGGGACTACGAGACTACGAGACTACGAGACTACGGGACTACGGGACTACGGAAAAACACCGTCGTTCTCAGTCATTCTCAGTCGTGCGCGGCAGCTTGGCGTCAGAGTGGTGCAGCAGTACCGCCGATAAAGAGATTGGGCTGG
>CALBKP010000118.1 GCA_937895825.1 uncultured Alistipes sp.
GTTGGCTCATCAACCTCTTCCGCTACAATATGCGTTCGCAGCTCTACGCTAAGTCGTTGCCTATGCCTATGGTTATCGGTGCGTTGAAGCGTCTCGACCTTATCCGCAAGCACCCTGAGTATCAGGAGAAGCTTTGGGAGATCACCCGCGCATTGCAGAAGGGCCTCACCGACAATGGCTTCAACATCGGTGTAACGCAGTCACCCGTAACGCCTATCTATATGAAGGGCGGTAACGAGGAGGGTACTAACCTTATTGTTGACCTCCGCGAGAACTACGGTTTGTTCTGCTCGATTGTTATCTACCCCGTGATTCCTAAGGGCGAGATTATCCTTCGCGTCATTCCTACGGCTGCTCACACCATGGAGGATGTGGAGTACACAATCAACACCTTCAAGGCTGTACGTGCTAAGTTCGAGGCTGGCGAGTATATCAAGCCTATTCCTCAGATGGCAGATCCTGACTTCAAGGTGCGCTAATCTATCGTGATAAGGCAGCTCGCTGCTGCTAACAAAGAGTGCCGTCAATGGAACGTACGTGGAGTACTACCCATCGACGGCATTTTTGCCGAGCGTGGCATGCTGCATGGTGGGATGGATGGGTTAAATAGGTCAAAAGGGTTACGTGAGTCAGACAACCAGAAATCCTCATGTGATACTCAGCTCCGCGGAACTCCCCCCCACAGCCCCCATTACTAATTGCTCATTACTAATTGTTTACTTGTGCGGCAGTATCTATTCTTGGCTCTTGCCATCATCTTCGAGGTGGCGTGGGCAGTGTTACTAAAATACACCGATGGTTTCACGCGGTTGTGGCCTACGGTGGCAACGCTGACGACATACCTCGCGGCGTTATACTTCCTGAACCTCACCGTGCGGACGATGCCCGTGGGCATTGCATACGCCGTGTGGGCAGGTACGGGCATGGTGCTCATCGCACTCTTCGGCGTGGTGGTGCTGAAACAGCATCTTGACATCCCAGCCATCATTGGCCTTGCGCTGATTGTGGCAGGAGTGTTGGTGTTAAACCTTGGCTCTAAGAGTATAACACATTGATTATGAAGGAGAATATTCGTGTAGTGTCGTCCATCGTGGTATGGGCCGTGCTGCTTGCAGGCTTCGGGCTGCTGGGTATCTATGGCTTTATGCGTATTGATAGGGAGGTGGACTCGGAGGATGTGGCGGTGGGCGTTGAGCTCAGCCGCATCGAGAGGGTGGCACCTGCAGCCGTGGGGCTCGATAGCTGTGCGCTTCAGCGCATCGGAGGGCTCGTTGAGGGCTATGTCGAGCGTGGGGCGATACCTGGCGCTGTCGTTGCTGTGGTGCGTGGCGATAAGCTCGCCTATATGGAGGCCTTCGGTGAGCGTTGCAGCGGCGAACCGATGGGTGTGGATACACGTTTCGACCTCGCATCGCTGACGAAGCCCGTGGTTGTGGCGACGGCTGTGATGCAGCTGGTGGAGCGCGGTGAGCTGCGTCTGAGTGAGCGTGTGAAGAGCCATATCCCCGACTTTGAGGGTTGGCGCGATGAGGAGGGCAGGAGCCACGACATCACGCTCTTCGACCTTATGACACACACGTCGAAGTTGCCACCATACGTCTCGTTGGAGCGTCTCGGTAGGGAGTACCCCGACTCTACGTCGATAGGACGCGAGGAACTTGTGGACTATGTGGCGCACTGCGAGCGAGAGCTTACGCCGGAGGGGGCGTGTCGTTACAGCTGTCTAAATTATATAGCGTTAGGCGTTATTATAGAGCAGGTTACTGGCATGAGTCTTGAGGAGTATGCCCGCTGCAATATCTTCGAGCCGTTGGCTATGGAGCATACGTGCTACGTGCCCGATGGGGCGTATGCGGCATTGTGTGCCCCCACGACGGAGGAGCTGTGTGGCATTGTCCACGACCCCTTGGCGCGTGAGGTTATGGCGGGAGTGTCGGGCAATGCGGGGCTCTTCTCCACGGCGGAGGATATGGCCGTATATGCGGCGATGATGCTTGGCGGTGGCCAGTGGCGTGGCGTGAGGCTGCTTGCACCCCTATCTGTTGATGGGCTCTTTAGTGTCCCCCGAGGTCTTGAGCCCGCAGGTCGTACGCTGGGTTGGAAGCGGGCTGTGGATAACTTCGCCGCGGCGGGCGATCTCCTTGTAGGTGACGGTGTTATCGTGCATACGGGGGCAACGGGTACGTCGATGGTCATCGACAGAGAGCGAGGTGTTGCTGTTGTCATCCTCGCGAATCGCACGGCGGGAAGTGCCACGGCATCCGACATATTCGACCTACGTTCGAAGGTGTGCAACGTGGTAGCGGCAGCCATCCGTGAGTAGAGTGGTTGCAGGAGATAAAAAATATGCCCCTCGGGATAGTCCTGAGGGGCATTTGTTGTTGCGGTAGTGTCGATTACTTCGCTGTGAGCGCTGCGATAACGGCCTGAGCGTTAGCTACGTTGTTACCAGCGGTAACCTTCTGCATAGCAGCAATTGCCTGGTCGAACTGCTCCTTCTCGTTGTAAGCAACGCCGAGGAGGTAGTAGATGTCGCTGCGACCCTCGTCTGTGGTCTGTGCCTCGATAGCGGCAGCAGAGAGCTCGATCATCTTATTGAAATCCTTCTTGCCGTAGTATGCCTGCATGGTGATCTTTGCGGCCATACCTGCGTCATCGAGCTGCTCAGCCATAGCGATAATGCCGTCGTAGTCGTTGGCCATCTGGAGCTTAGCAACCTCGTTGTTGGTGTACATATCCATCTTAGACTGAGCTGCTGCGATAGCCTCGGCGAACTTGTCGGGGTTGAGTGCTGTAATCTTCGAGCAGATCTTCATACCATCCTGGTACATGTCGCTCTTGAAGTAGCTCTCAGCGAGGTTCAATGCCATGTCGGTATTGCGGGGGTCAGCCTCGTAGCCCTTAGAGAATACAGCGATAGCTGTTGCGTAGTCCTCTGAGTTGAAGGCATCGGCACCCTGCACCTGGTAAACCTGACCGATGAGTGTGCGGTTCTTGTTCATAGCAGCCACATCCTCGTAGAGCTCAGCGAGGTTGGCAGCCTCGGTAAAGTTGGTGATGGCAGTCTCGTACTCCTTAGCGTTGATAGCTGCCACGCCCATCTTGTTGTAGCAGGTGACGATGAACTTCTTTGAGCCGGCGATGGCCTTCTGCTGGTTTGCATCGGGCTCGTCGATGTCCCAACCTGCGTCGATAACGCTCTGGAACTGCTGGATAGCCTCGGTGTAGTTGCCCGACTTAGCGTTGCCCAAGCCCTGCTGGAAAGTGGCTACAACATCGGTCTGAGCGAAGAGTGTTGTTGCGCCCATCAAGGCAACAACGGTCATAATAAGTTTTTTCATAGTTTAACGTTATGGTTTGAAATATTATCTATTTTCTGTCCTATTTTCTGTCCTATTTTCTGTCCTATATTCTGCCCTATATTCTGCCCCCTTGCGTTGGTAATGGAGCTTAGAAAGGCGAAAACCAAACGCAAAGTTACACATTTTTTTATAAATGCAACGCCTTAGCAGGGGCTTATTTGCGTAACTCGGCAAAAAAGCGTGTCATCAGCGCCTCGCACTCCTCGCGTAGTACGCCACTTACCACCTCGGTCTTGGGGTGCATTATGCGCTCGGAGTAGGTCGAGTAGCCGCGCTTGGGGTCGGCCGTGCCGTAGACCACGCGCCCTATCTGGCTCCATGCTAACGCTCCGCCACACATCACGCAGGGCTCGACGGTGACGTACAACGTGCAGTCGGCAAGGTACTTGCCTCCGAGCGACGACATCGCTGCCGTAATGGCCTGCATCTCGGCATGTGCCGTGGCATCCATGAGCGTCTCCACGAGGTTGTGGCCGCGGCCGATGATCCTGTCGCCTGCAACAACCACCGCGCCAATGGGCACCTCACGTTTAGCTAACGCACGCTCGGCCTCGGCTATTGCCATACGCATATATTTTTCCTCTTTCGAGGGGTCGATGTTACTTTTTTTCTCCATAGCCAGTATAACTTCATCGAAAAATTATTACCTTTGTGAGTTACAAAGGTACAAAAAAAAGGGATATACGAAAACTAAAATATATAACACTATGTACAGAACACATAATTGCGGTGAACTCCGCATTGAGAATGTAGGCCAGACGGTGACCCTCGCGGGCTGGGTGCAGAAGGTGCGTAACCTCGGCGCTATGGCCTTTATCGACCTGCGCGACCGCTATGGCATCACGCAGATTACCGTCGAGGAGCACTCGTCGGAGGCTGTCAAGGCTGTTGCCTCGGAGGTGGGTCGTGAGTTTGTGTTGCAGGTGACGGGTAGTGTCATCGAGCGACAGTCTAAGAACTCAAAAATTGCAACGGGCGATATCGAGATATCGGCCTCGGAGATTAAGATTCTGAATCGTGCCGTAACACCACCCTTCACCATCGAGGAGGAGTCGGATGGTGGCGACGACCTGCGTATGAAGTATC